>DASYCR010000462.1:0-1907 GCA_036500095.1 Polyangiaceae bacterium | reverse complement strand
CGGCAACGACGTGCACAGCGTCGACACGTATCACAACAATTTTCAGGACGCCGACAAGTTCCTGGCCGCGGGCGGCCAGCGCGGGCGGCAGCTGCAGGTGCTGGTCGAGGGCACGTACTACGTCAATCGCCTGTTCGCGACGGTCGAGCTCGTGCCCAAGACGGTGATCGAGGTCGGCACGGTCGGCGTCGTGGTGAGCTACACGGGTGAGCTCGGCACGGACTTGTCGGGCATCGAGTATCGGCACGGTGAGCTCGTCGCCAGAGGTCAGCGCGGCGTGTGGAACGAGCCGCTCTTGCCCGGCAAATACGCGTTCAACACCTACGCCGGCAAGGTCGTCAGCGTGCCGACCACGAACTTCATCCTGAAGTGGAACAAATCCGAGGTCGGTAGCCACCACCTGGACGAAAACCTGTCCGAGGTGAGCCTGATCACCAAAGACGCCTTCGAGCCGAGCTTGCCGCTCAGCGTGGTCGTGCACATCGACTATCGCAAAGCGCCGCTGGTGATTCAGCGTTTCGGCGACATCAAGCGGCTCGTGGAGCAAACGCTGGATCCGATGGTCAGCGCGTATTTCAAGAACGTCGGCCAGACGCGCACCTTGATTCAGTTGATCCAAGACCGCAGCGCGATTCAAGACCTCTCCAGTCAGCAGATGCAGACCAAGTTTCAGCAGTACAACCTGGAGCTCCAAGAGGTGCTGATCGGCACGCCTGGCGCCGGGGATGGCGGCCAACAGATCGAAGAGATCCTGAAGCAGCTCCGCTCGCGCCAGATCGCCGAAGAGCAGGTCGAGACGTACACGCGCCAGGAGCGCGCCGCGATCAAGGAGCGCGAGCTCCGTGAGGCCGAAGCGCGCGCCCGTCAACAAACGATGCTCACCGAATCCGAGGTCTCGATCACCGTGCAGAGCAACCAGGGCAAGGCGGATTTCGCGCGCGCCCAGCAAGAGGCCTCGCGCATTCAGGCCCTCGCTTCGGCCGAAGGCGAGAAGATTCGCTTGGTCGCCGAAGGCGACGCGAAGCGCATCAAGCTGGTCGCCGAGGCCGAGGCCGAAAAAGCGGCGCGCGTCGGCGTCGCGCAAGCGCTCGCGATCGAGGAACAGGTCCGCGCCTACGGCGGCCCGCAGTTTCAGCTCGTGCAGCAGGTGATGTCGCGCTTTGCCGAGGCCATCGAGCAAAGCAAGGTGGATATCGTGCCCAAAATCCAGATGGCCGGCGGGCAAGCGGGCGCGGCAGGTGGCACGGGCGGCGGACTCGTGGAAAACCTACTAGCCGTGTTGCTCAGTGAAAAGGTCGGCGAGCTTGCCGGCGTCACGACCGCCACGGCGCGCGATCCCATGGCAGACCGCATGCGACAAGAGTTGATGGCCAGCATGAGCAAGGCGCCGAGGCCGACTTGAGCGCTCGGGGGTACTTCCCCCGATTCTGTCAGCTCGTGCTCGCTCTGTGCGTCGCGCTCGGCGCGAGCGGGTGCAGCGAGGGCGCGTCCATGCAGCCCGCGGCCCACGCGCTGCCAGGCGGCGAGGTGGTGGAGTTGCCACCCGCGTCCGACCGTTACTCGACCGCGGCGCGCGCGCCCGCGATTCTCGGCGGGCCGACGGCGGAAGCGCTGGCGAACGACGTGTCGAAGAAGCTCGCCGCGCGCGGCGACCACGCAATTCCTGACGGAGCATTGTCGGCGACGGGCTCGGCACTGATGGCGGCCGCGCTCTCGAAGCAAGCCATCACATCGGCTGCCAGCGAGGACGCTGCGCGGCGCTTCGGGTTTGCCGGCGTGCTCCTGAGCATGGCCACCTTCACCCCCAGCGGCGAGAGCGCGGACGCTTGGCAGCACGCGATCGAGCAGATCCCGCGCAACATGCCGATCACGCGCTTCGGAGTGACCGTATCCCAGAGCGGACGCCT
>DASYCR010000461.1:0-2393 GCA_036500095.1 Polyangiaceae bacterium | reverse complement strand
GCTCCGGGTTCGCGCGGTTCAAGCTCGGTCACGCTGGTGAAAGTATGCGCTTCGAAAGCGCGCCCTCGCGTTGAATTGTCAATATCGGTCAATTGTCGAGGGCCGAGATTCGTTATGGAAACACGATGATCTTGCCGAAATTCAGCGGTTTTCGACGCGCCGGGGCGCGCTTGCTGCCGCTCGTGGTCGTCGCGTTTACGACCAGCGCGTGCAGCAGCGGCGGTGAGGACATTTGTGAGCAGGAGTGCGCGGTCGAGCTCGCCGTGCCCTGTGCCGGGGCCAGTCCCTCGACCAAGGACGAGTGCGTCGCAACCTGCGAGAGCCGTCGCACGGATCGCTGGTCGTGCCTCGCCGAGGACACCGCGTATCGCACGTGCTTTGCGCAGTCCCCAATCAGCTGCACCGTCGACCCGACCACCAACCAACCCGAGCGAACCTCGGGCGCCTGTTCCGTTCAGGGCAGCGCGCTCACCAGCTGCACGAGCAGCCACCAGCCGACCGCGCCGGCAGGCTCCGGCGTCGGCAGCAGTTGCTCGTGCAATTGCGTGTGCGGCAGCTGCTCTTTCTCCGAGAGCGCGACCTGCTCTCCGGCGAGCTCGCTCTGCGGCTCGTGCGCGAACCTGTGCGAGACCGATTGCTCCTCGACCTGCGGCTCGTCGTTCGTGAGCGGGACGGGTTCTTGCTCATGATCCGGAGCTTGCTCCCCGCGTGTATCGTAGCTCTGACGCTTGCCGGCGCGGCGCGCTCGCAAGCGCAAACCACTGCCGCCCCAGCATCGCCGCTCAGCGCAGGCGCACCCGCGCCGCCAACGCCGGACGTGCCGACTGCCGCCCCGGAGTCAGCCTCGCCAAGTACGCCCACGGCGGGAGCAGCGCCTCCCGCGGGCGCGAATGACTGCGCACCCGCCTGTCGCGCAGGCTACGTGTGCATGAGCGGTCAATGCGTCTCTGCTTGCAACCCACCGTGCGCTTCGAGTGAGGTTTGTACGGGCGTCGGCGGCTCGTGCGTGCCTGCTGCGCCCGTGCCCGCTGCGCCCGTGCCGCCATACCAGCCACAGCAACCACCGCTGCTCGCGCCGTCACCGCTTTCGCCCGACCCAGAGGTCCACATCAGGTCGGCGCGCTGGCACAACGGCTTCTATCTGCGCATGGGCGTCGGCGTCGCCGCGCTCGACGGGAGCGCGAGCCATCCGAACCTACAGATGGACTTCGCTGCGATCGGCGGAGCCTTCGATTTAGCCATCGGCGGGACGCCGGTGCGCGGTCTCGTGATCGGCGGCGGAGTCTTCTTCGCGTTCGGTTCTCCGACCGTCAAGGGGACCGGGCTCGACGGCGACAAGGCGGGCTCGCTCGGAGTCGGCGTGATCGGCCCCATGCTCGACTTTTACCCGATGCCGAAGCAAGGCCTGCACTTCCAGGGCGCGGCGGGCGTCGGCACGCTCAGTTGGTCAAAAGGGCCGACCAGCTCGACTTCGCCGCAGCTCCCACCGGTCGAATACACCGGCGCGGGCGCCGGCTTCATGATCGGAGCCGGCTATGAATCGTTCATCACCGACGAGTGGAGCCTCGGCGGCGTAGCTCAGGTGATCTACGCCAGCGCGGATCTGGACGCGAGCGACAAGCAGCCCAATCACCCGACGCTGAGCACGAGCGCCTGGTGTCCGGGGTTGGTCCTGGTGGCTACGTATCACTAGCGTATTCGTGGACGCGCCGGGCGGACTTGGATAGCTTGCGAAGCTCGAGACATGGGCAGCATTGGCGGGCGCTCACCGGCACAGCCATTGCTTTGCATTGAACGTTTGGAGAGCGACCCCATGCAAAAGCAACCGTCCAAGAAGCTCGAAGGTGAAGGCAGCTACACTGCGTCGAGGCGCTACGACGCGAACGTGCGCAAGTACATCGCTAGTGGCGCCTCTGTTAAGGCGGCCAGCAATGCCCGCAAGGCCGTCGAGGGACCCGAGGGTACACAGCTCAAGAAGGCGGAGCAGCGAGGAAAGGCGGGACCGCGCCGAGCACGCTGAGGCAGTTTGGCTTCCAGGGTCGCGACCGCGGCCGAATGCCGTCGCGACCTGCGCGGGGATCTGATGCTCGTCGATTACTTTGAGTACAGGTGCCTTTGGGGGTGGAGCCGAGGGGGATCGAACCCCTGACCTCCGCATTGCGAACGCGGCGCTCTCCCAGCTGAGCTACGGCCCCAACGGGAGCGCGGAAAGTAGCCGCACGGCCGGAGCTGTCAACCGATATTTCCCGCGCGAAGCCGGGCGTGACTCCAGCTAGGCAGGATCCGTACCGAAATCCGCCGGGGGCTATCTTGAACCCCAAACGTCGGTGGTTACGTTGCTCAGCGTTCGCGGGTATATGGCGCATCGCCCGTCCCCACGAGCATCCCCTTCG
>DASYCR010000460.1:0-4028 GCA_036500095.1 Polyangiaceae bacterium | reverse complement strand
AGACGAAGACGATCAGCGCGCACGCGAGCAGCGTGAGCCACACGAAATCGCGCCCGCTCAAACGCACGCGAAAGCCCGGATCGTGACGGCGAACCGCCGAGTAGAGGGCCCCCGACAGACCCACGTAGATCCAGAGCACGTAGTGATAAGTGAAGGACAGGAAAAAGATGCCGACGGCCATGCCGGCGAACGCGGCGATCAGCGCCATGGCCCAGGCGTTCGCGAGCGGGGCTCCCGCGCGAAACTGGCCGGATTCGTCGCTGGCAATGCGGCGCAGTACCGCGATTGGGATCTTCGCCGAGAGGTACACGACGATGCCGAACAACAACAGGCCGGGTAAGCCGAGCTCGGCGAGCGCGAGCAAATACGAGTTGTGCGCCGTCATGTAGTGATGTTCCACGAACTGGCCGAGGCCCACGCCGAGCAGCGGGTGCTCTCGCCACATGGCGATCGCCTCCGACCAACAATCGATGCGTTCCAGCGTCGAGCTCGCCGCCTCCTCGCCGCTGCGACCGCCGAGCAGCAGCACGGGCAGCGCCAATACGCCACCGAGCAAGACGCCCGCCAGCCCGGCGCGCTTGCTGAAGTACACCGCGAGCACGACCAGGCAGACGAGCTGTCCACCGCGCGAGCTCGTGAGCACGGAGCACAGGAGCACGAGCATCAGCGCCAGCACCGCGAGTACGCTGCGAAAGTAGGCTCGCTTTTTCGACTGTCCGAAGGCGAACGCCAGCGGCAAGCCCACGCCACCGGCGAGCGCCAATTCGTTCGGATCTTGCAAGACACCGCGGTATCTCACGCGACCGCGCCCAATCGAGGTCGTGCCGAACAGGCCGATGTGCTCGCACAGATATTCGGCGCCCGGCTCGGCGTCGCCGTCATAGCAATTGCGGGGAATTACGCAGGGTCTGCCGTCGGGCTTGCCGCTCGCGTTGTCGGCGCGAACCGCTTCGTCCACCACCACGCAGCCGGTCGCGGCGAAGCCTTGCTGCGCGCCCACGCTGCACACGAAGAGCACCATCGCGAGCACGCAGCCGGCGACCAAATGCAGCGCGCGAAAGCTCTGCACCCCCTGCGCGATCAACAGGTAGAGCGCGACACAAATGCTGAGCGACAGAATGTGCTCGAACGCCGCTTGCGGCGCCCGGATCAACACCGTGAGCGACGCCCAGACGAAGAGCAGCATCACCCACGGGAGTTGTGGCGTCGAACGCAGCTTCGCGTTGCCGACGCGCAGGTCGAGCAACGCGCCGAACGCCGCGAGCCCGAAGAACACGTATAGCAATGGCACGACGCGCAGGCGCTCGAAGAACTCCTGGGGTCGCGCGTAAATAAAAATGATGAGCGCGATGATTCCGGGTATGGCCAACATCGGGATCTGTGACTAGGTAAATGTCATACGATGATTGTCTCGCTGTTTAGGGTTGTAGTTTCGATCTTGATCCTGTCGCTGCTCATGAGCGCGTGCGTCACGCACGGTACGAGCGCGCGCGACGCGCCGCTGTACGCAGAAGCCGCCGCCGAGAATCCGAGCGGCAAGCCGTACGTGATCGGCGTCGCAGACGTGGTCCGCGTCAGCGTGTGGAAAGCCGAAAACCTCTCCACGGACGCGATCGTTCGCCCAGACGGCACGATCACGATTCCGCTGGTAGGCGAGCTCAGGGCAGCCGGACGAACCGCCGTCGAGTTGCAACAGGAGGCCACTCAACGCTTGGCCACGCTGGTCAGGGACGCCGTGGTCACGGTGTCGGTCCTCGAGATCAACAGCTACCGCTTCACGGTCGCGGGTAATGTCGAGCGCCCCGGTCTTTACACGTCCCGCTCGTACGTCACGGTCTCGCAAGCGCTCGCCCTCGCCGGCGGCCCCAACCGCTACGCCTCCACCGATCAGGTCGTGGTCGTGCGCAGCGCGGGCGGTCGGGGGCTCAGACGCATACCCATCAACTACGACGAGATCCTGTCGGGGCGGAGCCCCGAGCAAGACATCGTGCTCTTGGCCGGCGACGCCGTGCGGGTTCCGTAGCCCGTGTCGCTCGCGCGAGACACCATTCGTGGCGCGCTGTGGACCATCTCCTCCGGCATGGGCTCGCGCACCATCGGCCTGTTCGGCACGTTGATCGTCACGCGCTTCATCAGTCCGGCGGACTACGGCGAGGTCACCGTCGCAGCCGTGCTGGTGATGTCGGCCAACCAGCTCTCGACGATCGGCTTCGGCCAATACCTGGTCGCCAACCCCACGGCTCCGCGCAGCGTGGCCTTCCACGTCACGGCCTTTCACCTGCTGCTCGGCGTGCTCGCGCTCGCCGCGCTGCTCGCTGCCGGTGGCGCGCTCGGTCCCTGGCTCGACGCGCCGCGCATGACGCGCTTTCTGCCGGGTCTCGTGCTGAGCGGGCTGTTCGACCGTGCGGCGTTCGTGCCCGAACGCGTGCTGGTGCGCGAGCTGCGCTTCGCTCCGTTGAGCATGGTCCGCACCGTGGGAGATCTGGCGCACAGCGCGCTGAGCGTCACACTCGCCGCGCTCGGTTGGGGTGGCGCGGCGATCGTGATGGGTAACGTCGCGCGCTCCGCGGTGCGGCTCGTGGGCTTCGCGGCCAGCGTCGAGCGGCGGGACTGGCTCGAGCCGTGCCGCCTCAGCCTGCGCCAAACGCGCGAGCTGCTCGAATTCGGTGTGCCCATGTCGCTCGGCGCGCTGTGCGCGTTCGCGGCCCGTCGCTGGGACAATCTGCTGGTCGCTCGCTTCTTCGGTCCCGGTCCGACGGGTATGTACAACCTCGCCTACAACTTGGCGGACGTCCCCGCGATCCAGGTGGGTGAGCAGATCGGCGACGTGCTGCTGCCTTCTTTTGCGCGCATCGACGTCGGGCGGCGTCCCGCGGCGCTCGTGCGCTCGATGGCCTTGCTCGCACTGGTCGTATTTCCGTTGGCGGTTGGGCTCGGCGCGGTCGCTCCCAGCCTGGTCGCGACGCTCTTCGACGCGCGCTGGCGCCCGATCGCCCCGATGCTCGTGTTGCTGTCGGCGCTGTCGGTGGCCCGCCCCGTAGGCTGGACGGTCGCCTCCTACCTGCAAGCACGGCAGATGCCCCGTCTGATCTTCTGGCTGGAGCTGTGGAAGCTCGTGCTGTTGGTGGGCGGTATCTGCACCTTCGGTCGAATCAGTCCCGAGTGGACCTGCGCCGCAGTGGGCGTGTCGTTCGGCTTGCACGGCCTGGCGTCGCTCTGGGTCGTGCGCCGGCTCGATCAAGTTCCGCTGCGCCGTTCGCTCGGCAGTCTTGCTCCGGCACTCGGCGCGTGCTTGGCGATGGTCGTCGCCATTTTGCTCGCGCGCCACGCGCTCAGCGCGCTCGGTCCTGTACGCCCGGCATTCGAGCTGACGAGTGAAGTGCTGGTCGGGGCCGTTACCTATCTGCTCGCGGCGCTCGTGCTGGCTCGTGAAGCAAGCCGAGAGCTGCTCGGCAAGGTGTCCGACGCGCTTCGTTCGCACCCGGTGCCGGAGTGACCGGGCGCTTGGCTCAAAGGGCACAACGGAATCCCAAAGACGCCGCGGCGTCGGTCACGTCGTACCAATCGCGCTTCGAGGCGCGTTGCCAGGTCGCTTCACTCTTGAAGCCGCCGCCCCGTCCGACGTGGGTGTCGCCGCTGGTCGGGCCTTGCGGGTCCGAGCTCGGGGAGCTCGCGTAGTAGGTGGCGTCGTAGAGGTCCGACACCATTTCTACGACGTTGCCCGCCATGTCGAGCGCGCCGTATGGGCTCGCGCCCGCCGCGAGACTGCCGACCGGCTGAGCCGCGTCACCACAGCCGGCCATGTTCGCGAGCGTGCAGTCGGCGGCAGTGTTGCCCCACGGAAACTTGTTGCCGCTCGTGCCACGCGCGGCCTTTTCCCACTCCGCTTCGGTCGGCAAGCGCGCCTGGGCCCACGTGCAGTAGGCCTGCGCGTCGGCTAGGTCGAGACATGCGGCCGGATAGTTCGTCTTGCTGCAGTCCCAACTGCAGTTGGGCGCAGCGCAGCTGCCTGCGGTCACGCACGCGGC
>DASYCR010000459.1:0-14602 GCA_036500095.1 Polyangiaceae bacterium | reverse complement strand
ATCATGGGCTCGCCGTCCTTGGCAGCCAAGCGGAGCGCGACCTCTTTGTGGGTCTTGACCAACTGGGGTTGTCCTTGAAATGCCATTTGCGGTCGAGTGTGTTGCAAGATGGACGGCGCGAGCTGATCGATGGTCTCGCCGCGCGGCAACATGGAAAGGTCCGCCGCTTTGGCCCAAGCGTCCACGATCACTTCCCCGTGGTATTCGATGTGGACCCAAGCGCCCTTCCGCTCCGTCGAAAAGAAGAGCACGGCCTCCGTCGCCGGGGAGCGCACCAGCGTGGCGATCAGCGTGCCCGATTCGGCGTCGTCGTAGAGGTCGAGTGAATCCCGCTTGAGTTCGTAGCCGCGCGCGTCCCCAGGCGGCGAGAAGCCGGCAGCGGTCCCCGGGTCGAGCGAGAACGACCCGCAAGGCGCGGAGCCCGTGAAGGCTTGCTGCAGCGGGGTGGTCACCTTCTTTTCGACGCGCAGCTTGTCGCCAGAGGCGTTGAGCAAGCTGACGCGGCGGTGAGGCGCGATCCAGACGTGACCGGCACTGACCGGCACGCTGGCCGCGGTGTAAAGCGGCAGCGAACCTGCGTCGACGAATCCGCGCACGCGAAAGCTGCCCGTGCCGGTGCCGGTCTCGATGCGCGCTTTGCCGTGCGGATCTCGCGGAAACTCGCTCACTTGCAAGGCCGAGTCGCCACCGCTGAAACGCGCGAGAGCACGACCCTGAGCGTCCGAGATCACCGTGTTGACCGCTGGCTGAGCATTGCCGTGCACCTGGCACTGTGCGGCTGCCGGCGGCTCGGCCGACGAACTCGAAGCAATCAGAAATGTGCTCGACACCGTCAGAGATGCGCCCAGCACCGGCATCAAGGAGAGATGACGCATGACCATATGCTACCCGTGCGCTTTGGTTTGTGCCAGCGAGGCAACGTCCTTGCCAGCGGTGTGGGTAATGTTAGACGGGAGGCGCGCGCCCAACGATGCAAACCCTCGCCTTTGGAACGCCGCGCAAGCTGCCACGACCCGCGCAGCTCGCCGGACGCGTCGTGGTGCTCGACATTGCGTTCGCTGGCGCGGGCAGCGGCGGAGGCTTCCCGAAGATCACCAAGCCTTTCATTGACGGGCTCGGCGATCGGCTGCGCGCCTGGGTCGACCATCACGATCACGAAGAGCACGCAAACTACCGCGCCGACCCGCGCTTCGTGTTGGCGACCAAGGCCGAGCACGGCGCGTGTCCCGAGATGATCGACGAAGCACTCGTCGCGCGCGTCGGTCCAACTGAAACCATCGTGTGCCACACGGATTTCGATGGCCTGGTGAGCGCAGCGAAATGGATGCGCGGCGGCGTCGAACCGTATCCGGGCAGTGACGATGACGCGCGCGCGATCGACACGCGCCTCGGACAGCCGAGTGCGCTCGCGGAGCGCATCGATCGCGCACTACGCGCGCGACCGCGTGATGCCGGTCTATTCGGGGTGATTGTGCGGCATCTAGCGACGGGTCTCGCCGACGCGTCGCTCTGGGAGCCGATCGATCGCGCCGCGGAGGATCTGTTGCCGATCGAGCGAGAGACGCGGCGCGTCGCGCAATCGTACAAACGAGTGTCGCCCGGCGTAGCCTATTTGGAGCTGTCGGACGATCATGGCCGCATAGACAAGACACTGCTCCTGCTGCTCGGCCAGGAGCGTGAAGCGGTCAGCGTGGTGGTCGATCGTGACAACGTGAGCGTGGCGGCGCGCTTCGACAGCGGATTGAATTTCGTGGAGCGTTTCGGTCTCGCGGGCGGCATGCCGACGCGGGTCAGCCTGCCGCGCGGGAGACTCGCCGACGTCCTACGGGCGCTCGGCGTCGACCCTGCCGAGCTGTCCTAGAGACTGGCGACAGACGGCAAACACTGACAGGATACGCGCGCATGGACGCTTCACGCTGCTCGCGTGCGCTCGCGGTGAGCTTGCTCGGCCTTTTTCTCGCGCGGCCGGCGCGCGCCGCCGGTGTCGTGGCGTTCGCAAAACCGGGCAACGGTCAAGCGGGGATGATCGTAGGCTTCGACTCGCTAGGCGCGCTGCGCGCGACATCGTGCCCGACCGCGACGTGCGCGCTGCAAGGCGGAACCGAAGTAGCCTATTTGCCGGAGTTGCGCACCGCGGTCGCGGGGGCTGCACTCGCGGTGGTTGGGATCGGTGACGAGCGCCGCGCCGTCGTCGTGACTCTGAAAGGCGCCGGCGGACTCACGTGGCAAGCCCTGCTGGTCGCGCCGCTCTCGGGCGGCGCGCCCGAGCTGATCTTCTCCGGCGTCACGGGTTACGCGGAGGGCGCGGATGGAACGCGTCGTGGCAAGCGGCTCGAGATATCGGAGCCGGATGCGAGTGGAGCGCGGACCATCCTGGTCGGCGATATTTCGGAAGATCTCTCGCTGTGCGGTCGCCCCGCGATACTGTCGCCCAAGTTGCTCGCGACCAGCGATTTGAAGCTGCATTCCGCGAAGGTTCAGCGTTTGAGTTTGGCGGAACGCGAGCAAGCACGCGCGGTGACCGCGACGCGCACGTCTCGCGAGCAACCGGCGCGCACGGGCGGTCTCCTTCATGCGCGTGTGGCGAGCAGCGCGGTCGGTTTGCCGGGCGCGCTCACGGACGGCGATCCGGATACCAGCTGGGCGGAGAACACGAGTGGCGCAGGCAAAGGTGAATTCGTACTGCTCAGCGCGCCATCGACTCTCCCGATCGTTGGCGTCGAACTGACGATTCGCGGTCCGCACGTTGCGCCGCCTCATGGCGTCGCGCCGCGCGAATTCTGGCTCGCGTCGAATCACGATCTGGTGAAGGTGACGATGCCCGAGGACGCCTGGCAGCACCCAGGCGAGAGCTACTCCGTCGTTCTCGATCCACCATTTAGCGGGAATTGCCTGGCCTTGGTCACCGAGACGGCGTTCAACGACACGCCGCTCGCGCAGGTGACGTTTTCCGAGCTCCGCGCCGTCACGCAATTTGATTCGATGGCGCCCGCCGAGCTCGCGGCCGCGCTCGCTGGCGGTGGTGAGCGCGCCGAAGCAGCTGCCGCGGTTCTCGGTACGCAAGGGGCACCCGGGTTCGAAGCGACGGCGAGTGTGTTCCCCAAGCTTGACGAAGGAGGCCGCCGCGTGGCGCTCGACGTCATCGACCTAGCGCCGTGTGAGACGAGCGTGCCCGTGTATTTGACGGCGCTGCAGGGGCCCGTCAGAGCCCAGGCCGACCATGCGCGTGATCGCATTCGCCGTTGCGGGCCACAAGCGGCGCCCTTGCTCGCAAAGGCCGCGAGCAGTTCGACGGGCGGCGCGCAGCTCGATCTGCTCGCGGAACTCACGCTGGCTGATCCAGTCCTGGCGATCGACACGTTGACGCCGCTATTCGGGGCTCGCTCTGCCGCGCAGCGGGCGGCGCTACGCGCGCTGTTTGCGCGCGCCGCACGAGCGCCGGCGGCCGCGAGCCATGTGCGGAGTGCGCTCGGCAGTGCCGCGTTGGGTGAGCAAGCAGCGGTCGAGGTCTTGAGAGCTCTCGGCGATTCGCTGAGCACCTTCCAGCCTGAAGCAGCGACCGCGCTTGCGCGCTGGGTGACGCCGAGCGCGAGCGCGCGGACGCGCTATTTGCTGATCGAGCCGAGCAGCGTGCTGTCGCGCACGGATCCAAGGCTGAAGGCGGATCTCGCGCAAATGCTCACCTCCGCCAATGATCCGCATCTGAGGATGCAGGTCGCGGCAACGCTGAAGGGGCCGGAGGGCTTCGAACCGGAGCTCGTGCGCGCCTTGAGCGATCCGGCGCCGCGTGTGCGCGAGGCCGCTGCTCGTGCGTTCGGCCGCGGCAACCCGGCGTCTGCGACGGCGGCGCTCGCTGCACTGGTTGCCAAGGATCAATGGCCATTCGTGCGCATCGCGGCGATTGACGCGTTGGCGGTGGTGCCGCAAGCGTCCGAGAGTCGAGCGTCGATTGCACGCGCGCTGGCCGACGAATCGGCCACCGTTCGCGCGCACGTGTTGCTCGCGCTCGGAGTTCTGCGCGATCAGAGCGAGCTGCCGAAAATTCGCGCACGCCTGACGGCCGAGGACGAGCTCCCGCTGGTCCGCGCTGCGGCGGCCCAGGCCCTCGGGGAGCTATGTGACAACGCGTCACTCGACGAACTGACACGCCACGCGACCAAGCTCGCGGACCCGATGGCCGACGCCAATCAGCGAGAGATTGCGGCGGGCGCGCTGCTGGCGCTCGGCAAGCTCGCTCCGAGCGATCTCGACAAGCGCCTCGCTCCGCTGCTTTCGCAAAATGCGCCGGCACCCGCGCGGCGCGCGGCGCGCGCCATGGTCGCTCACAACCGAGCTGGTAGTTGCGGGCGTGCTTCGCTGCGCCCAGCAGGCTGACGCAGTGGCGCAAGGGTGATACGAGGCGCGTATGGTCGACTCTTCATTGGTCACTGGGGCCGCGGGCTTCGTCGGTTCGAACTTGGTCCGACAGCTGCTCGCCCGCGGCGATCACGTCAAAGCCTTCGTGCGACCCGGTTCGAATCTGCGAGCGCTGCGTGATCTGCCCGTCGATCGCTTGAAGATCGCCGTGGGTGACGCGCGCGTGGAGCCGAGCGTGTACGCGGCGTTGGCGGGCTGCTCGAAGCTCTATCACGTGGCGGCACACTTCAGACTGTGGGATCCAAAACCGGAGAAGATCTTGGCGCCCACGCTCGAGGCGACGCGCGCGACGCTCAGCGCGGCGCAGAAGCGCGGTGTCGAGAAGATCGTGCTGACGAGTAGCGTTGGCGCGCTGGGTGTCGCTGCCGATCAGACGCCGATGGACGAATCGCATGCGTTCAACCTGGAGGATCCAGAGCTCTATTTCCGCGCGAAGCACGAGGTCGAATTGCTGGTCGACGACCTCGTCTCCCAGGGTATGCCGATCGTGCGTGTGCTCCCCAGTACGATCGCGGGTCCCGGTGACTGGAAGCCGACGCCCAACGGTCGCATCGTACTCGACTATTTGAACACGCCGCCGACGAGCCATTTTCCCGTAGCGGGGGGTGGGATCAACGTGGTCGACGTGGAAGACGTCGCGCAAGGCCACATGCTGGCGATGGACCGCGGAGTCGCCGGCGAGCGCTACATTCTCGGCGGCGATAACCTAACCTTTCCGCAAGTCTTCGAGGCTCTCTGCGATCTCACGGGTCTGGCCGAACCTTCAGCGCCAAAGAGCCGGGCTACCATGCGACTCGCAGCGGGCGTCTTCGAGCTGGCCGCTCGTTTGGGCGGGGGCGAGCCGCGCATCACAACGCGGCTCGCGCGCGACTACGTCGATGCCTACTCGTGGGTCACCAGCGCCAAGGCTGAACGGGAACTCGGTTACAGCCATCGGCCTGCGCGCGATGCGCTGCTCCGGAGCGTGCGTTGGTTTCTCGGTAACGGCTTCGTGGCGCAGCGTGTGGCGAACCGTGTACGTCTCGAGCTAAGGCCAGCGTGAACGCACGCGCCGCGATCCCGTGGGGCCTGCTCGCGACCGCGCTTGCGGTATTGCCAGCGCACGGTCGCGGCGAGCCGGGGCTATCGTGGTTGGCCGTGTTGGTCGCCTGCGCCGCCACCTCGTTGGTTGTGGTCCCCTTCTCAGCGGCGTTGTCGGTGACCCGCGTATCGAGCACCTTCCTGCGCGCGTGCGCGCTCGGTTTGCTGGTCGCCGAGGTCGTCTTGTGGCCGCTCGGTGCGGTGCTCAAGGGTACGACCCACCATCGTCCTCTCGGGGGAGCGACTTTCGCGGTGCTCGCCGCGAGCTTGATTATTTTCTCCTGTCTCGCTTGCGCGCGGCTTCTGACCTGTGCGGACGTCCAGCACAAGATTTTGCAGGGGCTCGCGCGGGGCTCCGTACTCGTACTCGCGGCGCTCGGCGCAGCCATGCTGCTCGTAGCGGTGCGAACGCTCACGCGTTCGAGCGAGCTCGTCGTCGGTCTACTCGATGGCGTGCGTGCTCTCGCGCTGGCAGTTGCCGCCGGGTGGCTGGCTCGGCTGGTCAACTTGCGGTTGGGTTGGAGTCGGGTCGGCCTTGCCGTCTGGGTTTTGCTGGTTATCGTGGGATTGTGGCTCGCTCGAGGTCCTCGGATAGGCGCCGACCTGCGTGCAAACGCGCCGGTTCTGTACACGCCGCTCGACTGGCTTGGCGGTTGAGTGGTGTCGCGCCATATTTCGAGACGTGATGCTGCGCCGCTTTGCCCGCGTGTTCCTCGCGCTTTCGCTGGCTGTCAGCCAAGCGTTTGCGGGCGCACCAGTGGCGGCGCCATCCGCGCGCGGCTCCGCGGCACCCGCTGAGGTGCGCGAGGGCCGCACGCAGCTCAGCGCGGGAGCGACGAGTGCGCCGGACGAAGTCGCAGAGCCGCCGGCTGTGGCGACGGGTCCCGTGTCCGACACGCCACGCTCCGGTGGGGTGCTTCGCATGCCCGCGGTTCCAGATGGCTTCAACACGTTGGATCGCGGCTGGATACACTTTGCCTACCACCCGTCGATTCGTGAGCGTGTCGAGCCCCTGATTGCCGATGCCGACGCTATTCGCCGAGACCTGAGCGAGCGGCTCGGCTTCCCCGTATTGTCGCGTGTTCGAGTAGAAGTCGCGCGCACGCCTGGTGAAATGGCGACGATGGCTCCCGCGGGTGCGCCCTACCCCGACTACGCGGCGGGCGTTGCCTACCCGGAACTCGGCCTCGTTTTGGTGTCGTTGACACCCGTGTACAACACGGCCGATCACGACGTCGGACAGATTTTTCGCCACGAGCTAGGTCACATCGCCTTGCATGACGCGCTGGGCGGTCGCCCGATACCGCGCTGGTTCGACGAGGGATTCGCGGTGATCGTCTCGGGTGAAACATCGACGGCACGCATCCGCAGCTTGTGGCTGGCGAGCGTGGGCGACACGTTGATCCCGCTGCGCGACCTCGATCGGTCATTTCCGGTGGAGGAGCAACACGCCGAGCTCGCCTACGCGGAGGCCGTGGACGTGCTGCGTTTCTTGGTTCGTCGCGAGGACGCTCATCGCTTCCGCAGTCTGATCGAGCAACTGCGAAACGGGTCCACGCTCGACCGCTCCGTGCTCGACGGCTACGGGGTCGATCTCAATACGCTCGAGCAAGAGTGGCGTGAAGACGCGGGTCGCCGCTACACCGTCTACCCGATCTTGTTTGGCGGCACGTTCATCTGGGTCTTGGCGATCGGGTTATTCGTGTTCGCCTGGCGGCGTCGCAAGCGTCGTGATCGGGTGACACTCGAGCGCTGGGCCCGCGAAGAAGCCCGTGAAGACGCGCTCCGCAAGCGGCTCGCCGCGCAGGCGGAATCGTCGCGCGTGCACATCGTGCTCACGCGCTCTGCGGACAAGCCGCCTGCGCTACCGCCGCCGAGCGAGGTTGACGTACCGCGCGTGGAGCACGACGGACAATGGCATACGCTGCATTGACGGACGGGCTGCGCGCGTATGCGCTACTTCCGCTGGCTTTCGCTGTGCTGCTCGATTCGCCGTGATTCGTCGATCAACCGCTCGAAGATACGCCGGACGGTGTCGCCATCCAGCGGAGGCGGCGCGCCTGCGCACAGCCTGTCGAGCATGGCGCGCTCCCGCTCGGGGTCATAGATGGGGATCGCGTGCTTGCGCTTGTACTCGCCCACGCTGAGCACCACGCGCACGCGCTCGGCGACTAGCTCGAGAATCTGCCGATCCAAATCGTCGATTGACCGACGCAACGCCGCGAGCTCCTGAACGGGTTCCGTCATGGCCCGGCCATGCTAGCGGAGGTCGCAGCGCGCTGCGAGCTAGCGGGGGATGGTGGCGCAGCCGGCGAGTACCTGCACGACGAGCACGTTGCCCGAGAGGAGCTCGCTGCACCAGCTGCCACGGATTTGAAGGGACTGCGGACCCGTCCACGCCCAGCCGTCGTCGCCGCCGTCCGGCACGGGCGGCACCAGCTTGCCGTCGAACGCGATATTTACGAACAACTGGCTTGCCGGAGGCTCTGCGAGTGGAATATCGCAACTGATCGCAACCTGTGAGCCGATTGCGGTGAGCGCGTCGTTGAGCTCGCTGGTTTCGCTGACCGCATAATACTCGGTGCCTGTTGGACGCGCGGTCCCGCCAGCTATCGCAAGCGCACTCAAGACGTCCGCGTAAGGCTCCGCGCCCGGCATGCCGACCACATAAGTGTCGATGCCGAGCGCGGCTAGGTTCTTGACGGCCGCCGTCGTGGAGGCGCTGTCGACGCACTCCCCAACCGGGTTACCCGGTCCAACCGCCACGGGGTCGCAGCAATTGACGTCGCTGGTACAACCCGGCGCGCCTTCGATGTTCGGCATGCAGCCGCTCGCGTCGCAGGTCAAAGCATCGTTGCAATTGGGTCCGCCGTCAGTCATCAGAACGACGAAGGTCTTGCCGGACAGCGTCTGAAGCTCGGGAGTGAGCGCGAGCAACGTGGAGGCGGTGGGCGTGCTCTCGCCCGAGGGCTGGCCGTTATTTAGGCGGTTCAGCAGGTCGTCCAGGATCGGGCCATTGTCGCCATTGGGTGGGGGCTTTTCGCCGCGGGCAACCGGAAAGATATTTTTGCCAGGAATACAGAAGTCCATGCTGCCGAGCGCCGGCATCGGAAAATACGCAGCGCCGTAGCGGACGCGCGCGCCGAGCGGGCGCAGCATGTTGCCGATCGCGATGCGAGCGGTCTCGTACTTGGTGCCACCAATGCCCGGCCATGGATCACTCATGCTGCCTGAGCGGTCGACGACGAAATAGAGGTTCGGTGGGGTCGTCGTAGCGAAGATCGTTTGATCACCACACAGACCGTCGGCCTCCGGCGCCGCGTCGGGGATGAACAAGCCCCCGTCGCCGTGCTTGCCGCCGCTGCCCAGCGAATTCTCACCGATGAAGGGAGGATGCGTGTCGTCGCTCTGGCAGCGAAGCGTCGCGAACAGCACCAGGCCGAGCATTGCCGTCGACGCGCCACGCCGCATTTCCGATAACCATAGCATTGACCGGAAGCCTCGGCTTTTGGTCCGCGTTATGGTGGTGCCGTGAAACGCCCGTTGAGTGAGACGATAGCTCTCGGGTTGGCTCTTTTCGCCAGCCTCTGCTTCGTCCTCGGGCTGTCGGATTCGCGATCGGCAGCGCCGATTCACACCCGCGCGCCGGCCGTGAAAATGCTCACGAATGCAGACCGACCCGGCAAGCTTCGGGCGGCCGTGCGCGGCAGTGCGGGAGTGCTCGAGCGCTCCACCGTTCAAGTCTACTGTGAGCGCGACCGCGTTGAACACTGGGTCGGGCTTGGTGTCACGGACGACACGGGCTCGACGACGATAGAACACCTGCCGCATGGGGCCTTATGGATTCTCGCCGAGGCGCCCGGCTACGGGCGCGCGTCGACCCGGATTGTCCTCGAAGACTCGACCGGCGAAGTCTCGCTCAGCCTCCCGCTCGCGCACACCCTGCATGTGCGTGTGCGCGACGAACTCGGGGCAGCGATCGAAGCCGCCACCGCGTTAGTGACAGGCAGCGATCCCCTGCCGTTCGGCGCGCTCTCCGATCACACTGGAGTCGCCCACTTTGCACGCTTGGGTGACGCCCCTTGGTCACTGAAGGTCTCGGCGCCGGGCTACGAGTCAGTAGCGCGCTCGTCGCTGCGTGCGGACACGGACGTAACGCTGCGGCGGCTCGGCGCGATTGACGTGCTCGTGCTCGATTCGGCAGGCAAACCGGCCGCTCAAGCTGAGGTTGCGATCGGCGGCGCTTCGCTTTGGCCCGCGCGCACGACGCGCGCCGACGCGGGAGGAGTCGCGCGTATAGCCGGACTCTTGCCGGGGAGCTACGATCTGCGCGCCGCGCTGGGTGGCGCGGTTTCGAAAACGACGTTGGGCTTCGAGTTAGCGCGGGGTGCCCACGAGCACGTCACGCTGAGGCTCGAGCCGGGGCGCAGCGTGATCGCCCTGGTTACCGACGGCGCAGGTCCGAGTCCGATTGTCGTACCCAACGCGGACGTCGTGTTGGCCGAGGGCGGCGTCGGCACATTTCCGATCCGAGGCAGAACCGGCACGGACGGTAAGGTTACCCTCGGTCCTATTGCGGGAGGTCCAGCGACGCTCGGAGCGCGCGCGCCGGATTTCGTGGGCAGCTCACTAGTGGCGGTCCCCGAAGTCTTGGAGGGCCCCGTGCGAATCGCGCTGATTCGAGGAGGAACCTTGCGCGGCGAGGTCGTCGATGCGCGCGGTTTTCCGGTGGACGGTGCATCGATCGAGGTCGTCGGATCGGACGACGACGGCTTGCCGATCGCCGAGACTCCTGCGCTGGTGGCATTTCGCCAGAGCCATTTCGCTTGGGCGCTCGCGGGTCCAGTGCCGCTGATCAGCGCGGGCGAGCTGGGCGTGATGCCCGGCCCGGTGCCGCCCATTCCGCGTCCCGGCGAGTCGACGGCAAGCTCAGCTGCTCCGGATTTTGCCGAACCTGCGAATGTCACGCCTTGGGTGAGCACGTCGAATGGTGAATTCGTCGCGAAGCCCGTGAGTCCCGGGCGCGTGCGGGCAATCGTGCGCCACCCAGACTACGTGGAGGGAGCAAGTGACGTCGTGCCGCTCGCGCCGGGTGCCGAGGCGCACGTCAAGATCGTGCTTCTCCAAGGCGGCTCGCTGGAAGGACGCGTGAAGGACGAGCGCGGCGATCCGGTGGCTGGCGCGGAAATCGAGCTCAGTTCGTCGCGCGCCACTCGCACGCAAGTGACGAGCACGGCGAGCGACGGCACATTTGCCTTTGCGGCAGTGCCTCCGGACATCACCTTGTCCGTCGCGCGCCCCGAGGACGTCGCTCACGTCGTGTTGACGAAAACGCTGCATGTGGCGGAAGGCGCGCGCGAAAAAATAGAGCTCGTGCTGCCGGGCGCGCGTGAGGAGTCGCGGGTCATCGTGCGCGACGAGAGCGACCAGCCGATCGAGATGGCGGAAGTGACCGTGCTCTCGCTCGAGCCGGATCGGCCGCTGCGGGCGACGCGCTTCACGAACTCGGAAGGCACCGTGCAAATCGCGGATGCTGCCGGCGCCAGCGTGCGCGTCCTGATCGCGGCTCCAGGCTTTGCGCGGCACGTCGAAGCGCAGGCCAGCATGCCGACCGAGCTGAAGGTCACGTTGGCTCGCGGCGTGATCGTGACCGGGCGCGTGACGGCGGTACGTGGCCGTATCCCGGTCGAGCACGCTACGGTCACGTTGGAAACTGATGGACAACGCAAGAGCACGAGCACGGACTCCGACGGAGGCTATCGTTTCGCTGACGTGCCGCCCGGTGAAGTGCGGCTGACCGTGAGCCACCCAGACTACGCGGACGAGAAAGCCAACGTGAGCGTCGACGCGACCGGGCGCGCGGACCGGCCGTTCGAAGCGCCCACGGTGGACCTATCCGACGCCGGAGAAATCGAAGGCGACGTCACCGACGATCGCGGCTCTAAGATAGCTGGGGCCCGCGTCGCCATCGATCGCGTGCCGAGCTATTTGCCGGCGGGTGCGCTGCCCTCGGGTGTGGTGGTGACCGACTCGGATGGTCATTTCGTCTTGCGCAAGGTGCATCCCGGTTCGCTTGTGATTGCCGCAGCGGCGAGCAGCGTCGGACACGGCGCTGCGCGTGATGTGATCGTCAACGCCGGGCGCACGACGCGCGACGTCACCATTCAACTTCGGCGCGAGCGAAGCGAGGATGAGCCGCTGGCGGCAGCGGGTCTAGCGGTCACCTTGGGCGAGCGAGGCTCGGGCGCCGATCTCGAGGTCGTAGTCGTCGCGGTGGCCGCCACGAGCGAGGCAGAACGAGCCGGACTTCAAGCTGGAGACGTGCTCTTGGCGGTCGATGGCGTGCGACCCGTGTCGATGGGTGCAGCGCGCGAAGCATTCGCGGGTCCGGCCGGCAGCGACGTGGTGGTCGAGCTCGGCCGCGCGGGTGAGTCGCTCAAGTTGCGCGTCACGCGAGAGGCGCTTCGCCGCTGAGCGACCGCGCTCACTTCAATTTGGCGGTGAAATCGATCTCGAGAGGGGCGTCTTTAGCGACCTTGCCCTTCAGGTTGTCGCCGAGGGCCTCACCCAGGGACTTGACGAATTTGCCTGCGGCGTCGCGTGGATTCACTTCGTACTCTTCTAGGCCGATCTTGAGCGGCGAGGTGGTCTTCACGTGCACCGACTGCGCCTTGTCACCGGCGTAGTTGACGGTGATCTCCACCGCCGCGCTCTTGCGGTTCTTGCGGCCGTGTAGGCGAAAATCCCCGCTGAGGGTTGCGGTCAGCTTGCGCTCGTTGCCCGCTCCCGCGGCCACGTTCGTGATTGAAGCATTGTCGACCTTGTCGATTTTGAACTCGACCCAGCGGTTCGCATCGGCTTGCGCCTGGGACACCTCGCCGTCGTGCGGCACGAGTTGTAGCCACTCGTGCGCGTGCTCGTTCTGGAGGTCGCTCTTCTTGCGTTCGGTGTAGGCGTCCTTCGCGTCGCCGCGCTTCTGTTGGTAAAGCACGAGCTTCTGCAAGTCGACCTTCACGAGCGCCGTGGATTGGCTGACGTCTTCCAGGTTCAGGAAGAGATCCCCTTGCAAGCCGCCCGACGCGTCGCCGTCGATTTTTTCGAGCGGCGAGTCCATCAGGAATGTGACCTTGCTCGAGCCCGAGTCGACCGCAAATACCGTCGCCTTCTCGGGCGCGGCGACCGCTTGAAGCGCGGACGCGGTCGGCGCGAGGTCCGCCTTGGGCTTGTCCTTACAACCGGTGCAGGCGAGCCAGGCCGCTCCAATCATGACGAATCGCTTGTACTGTGCTCGGATCATGCGCTCTCCCTCCCGCAAAAGTGCGGAGTCTCGGCGTAGTACGCAAATTCGAGCGCGCGGTTTCAGCGCGGCCCGTCACTTCTCGTCGAATGTGTCCGTCGGCTCGGAGGTGTCGCCCGGCGACAGCAAGAACAAGAACGGGATGACACTCATCGCGCCCAGCAACGTGCCGACGATCTTTGCCAAAGTGAAAAGGCCTGCTTCGACCATGAGGGGGCGGACCATAGCCGGACCGGCCAACGCTCGCAAAGGCTCTGGTGGGGGCCAACCCCAAAAACGCGGTTCGGCCGAGGTTTCTCGCGGTCAAGGGCGCGGCGCGGCTCTTGCAATTGGATTGCCTCGATGGAGCCGAGCCAGCCTCCCCCGCACTCCCGAGCCGCGATGCGCGCACCGCGCTTCCTGCTCGTGGACGACGATCCCGCGGTGATTCGCGGCTTGTTTCGACTGCTCAAGACGCTCCGCCCGAGCGCCCAAATCAACCGCGCCGAGAACGCCGAGCGCGCGATTCGCCTGCTGGACGAGCTGAAATACGATGTCGTCATCACCGACTTGCAGATGCCCGGCGCGAGCGGCTTGCGCGTGCTCGAGGAGCTCGAGGCGCGCCATCCTGAGACAGTGCGTATCGTCCACTCGTCTCAACCTGAGTCTGCAGAGTCGCAGCGAGTCCGAAAGCTGGCCGACGCGATTATCCCCAAACCGCTGGGTGCGGCCAGCCTGATCGAGGCGCTCGAGCGCGGCGCGCTTGCGGTTGGGTTGCGCGCGGCGCGCTCGTCTATGCGCTGAACGTCAATCCCGGTTGTCGGCCAGCCACTTGGCGATCGTCATCAGCTGCATGTTGCTGGTGCCCTCGTAGATCTTGCCGATCTTCGCGTCGCGGTAGAATTTCTCGGCTGGGAACTCGCGCGTGAAGCCGACGCCGCCGTAGAACTCGACGCACGCCGACGCCGTGCGTTCGGCCACCTCCGAGGCGAACAGCTTGGCCATCGCAGCCTCTTTCACGAATGGTTTGCCTGAGTCTTTCAAGCGCGCCGCGTTGTAAACCAGCAGTCGCGCGGCCTCGATGTCCATCGCCACGCGTGCGTACTGGAACTGCATACCTTGAAAATCCGCGACGGGCTTACCGAACTGAGTGCGCTCGCGCATGTAACCGAAGGCGTTCGCGAAGGCGCCTTCGGCGAGGCCGAGCATTTGCGCGCCGATGCCGATGCGTCCCTCGTTGAGCGCCTCGATCGCGATCTTGTAGCCGCGACCGACCTCACCGAGAACGTTGTCCGCGGGCACCTCGCAATCGTCGAGCACGAGTTCGCACGTGCTCGACGCGCGGATCCCGAGTTTGTCTTCCTTTTTGCCCAACGAAAAACCGGGAAAACTTCGCTCGACGAGGAACGCGGTGATGCCCTTGTAGCCTTTGCTCGGATCGGCGTTCGCAAACACGATGAAGAACGAGCTCTCTAGCGCGTTCGTGATCCAGAGCTTGCGCCCGTTGGGGATCCAGCGATCGCCGCGCAGCTCGGCGCGGGTCTTGAGCGCGAAGGCGTCCGAGCCAGAGCCGGCCTCGCTCAGCGCGTACGAGCCGACCCAATCGCTGGCAAGCCTCGGGCAGTAGCGTTCGCGCTGGGCGTGGGTGCCCCAGCGGAGTAGCCCATTTTCTACGAGCGTGTTCTGGACGTCGACCAGGACCGCGACGCTCGGATCGACGCGCGCCAGAGCCTGCACGGCCAGGATGGCATTGAAGAAGCTGCTGCCCGCGCCGCCGAGTTCGCTCGGGATCTCGACGCCCATCACGCCGAGCGAAAACAGCTCGTGCAC
>DASYCR010000458.1:0-2479 GCA_036500095.1 Polyangiaceae bacterium | reverse complement strand
GTCGTGGCCGTCGCCGTCGAAATCGACCAGCTCCAGGCGCGTGACCATGCTGCCGTCTTTCACGCCCAGGTCCGCGAAATAGAACTCTTTGCCACCGCGAAAGTGCGGTCCGACGATGGCGAGCGCGTCACCGAACACGGCCACGCGCTCGTACATGCCGTCACCCGCGACATTGCCGTACGCCTCGCGCGACGCGGACACGATGCCCTTGGGCTTCAAGAGTTGGCTCTCGAGGCCTTCCTCTGCTTCCAGCAAAAGCGGCGGCAAAGCGCGGCCACTCCGCCCCGAGGCCGTGCTCGCGATGCCCGAAACCGAGCCGGGCGAGTCTGCATCCGTGTACATCACCGCTGCGCGCAAGCCCACGCGCACCCGGGCCGCGTCCGGAAACGTGGACCACGGGATTTGCGCTTCGACGGCCAGGCCGCCCTTGCTCGGCGCTTCCACGATCTTCGCGCCGCTGACGGTCGAGCCTTTGAGCTTCACCACGCCCGCGGTCTTGCCAGGGTTGCCCGGAAACAGCTCGAGCTCGTAGGTATTGAAATCGCGGCCGTGCGGGAACGCGAGCAGCAGGCTGGCGTGATCTTCGCTCTCGCCTGCGGCCGCCGTGCGGACGATGTGCTTGTCCGCGAGCTTGAGCACCACGTACAAGCTCGCTTCGTCATACCCGAGGGTGACAGCGGCGTGCGCGCCCGAGCCAGAGAGCGTGGTCGAAAGGTCCGTCATCTTGTTCGGCCACTCGCGTAAATCGCCGTCGATGCGCACCTTCTCGCCCTCCATCGGCTCCGGCACGATCATGACGCCGCCGCCCGCGAGCGCGGGCACGGCGGAGCAGAGCAAACAGGCGCCCAACGCGAATGCTGACAATCGACGCATTTCGAGGCGAAGAATTAGCAGAAATCAGCGCCGGCGTCTGCCGTGCGGCGGCCTACTTCTTCATTCGCAGCTGCTGCTGCTCTTCGGCTTCGAGATCGGCGAGCGCGCGTGCCAATTCATCCTGCTCGGCAGCGTCGAGGGGAATCGAAGCGCCGGGCGTGGCGTCTTGCACGCGCACCGGCGCGGCCTTCACCGGCTCCGGCTCCGGCGGTAAAATTCCCATCTTACGCTTCAGCGCGGTCAAATCTTCTTCCGCGCCCTTGGTGACCTCGAGCTCGCGGAACTTGTGGGCGAGCGTGTCGCCCGAAGCTTCTTCGTTCAGCTCTGCATGCGCCTCGGCCTCGGCCTCCATCTGCTCGATGCGGCCCGCCATGCGATCGAAGGTCTCGAACGCGCTCGCGTTCTTGAGCCCCGTCATCGTCTCTTGAATGGCTTTTTGCGCTTCGGCACGCTTCTTCCGCGCGATCAGCAGGTTCTTCTTGCGCTTCGCTTCTTCGATCTTGTTGTTCAGCGCGCGCAGCGCGAGCTTCAGCTGCTCCACCGCCGTTTTCTGCTTCTGCCACTGATCTTGGAATTGATCGGCCAGCGTTTGGTGCTCTTTTTTCCGCGAAAGCGCCTCTTTCGCCAGCGCGTCGTCACCCGAGCGCACGGCCAGCATCGCGCGCCGCTCCCACTCTGCGGCGTTCGTGGTCTCTTGCTCCACTTGCTTCGCCAAGCGCTTTTCGTCGGCGATGGACTGCGCCACTTGGCGTTTCGCCTCGAGCAGCTGGTTGCTCATGTCGAGCACGATTTGATTGAGCATCTTCTCCGGATCTTCGGAGCGGCTGATCAGATCATTCAGGTTCGACTTGATGAGGTCGGCGAGGCGCTTGAACATTCCCATGGGTTTTTGCTTCTATAAAAACTTCGACGAGCGAAAAGCTCAGGATGCAGCGGGCTTGGGTGCTACTTCGCGCAGGGTAGGCACTTGGTTGGCGAGGGCCATGTCCAGATCGGCGAGCACCGCTTCGAGCTCGTTCAGATCCAAATTCTTCAGCTCGAGCGCGGCGCTGAGCACGATCTTGTCGCCTTCGATACCGTACGCAGCGTGCACCAAGGCCGTTGCGTTGAGCACGAGCAATTTTCGGAACAGCACCGCGCCCGCGACATTGTCGGCTGGCGCCTGCCCGATATCCACCTGCGCGACCAGCACCGGGGCGGCGACACGCAGTGCCACGAGCGGCCGATCCGCGCCCATGCTGAGCAGATACGTGCCATCCTCCGCCCGCTCGAAGCGCCGCTCGAGCCTCGACAGATAGCCCTCTAAATCCTCATTGCTCTGGATCATCTCTCGGGCAGCGTACCACGGATTTTCGCGCCCTTGAGCCGCCAGCATTGCCCCAACACACGGCCGGAAGCATGAGCACTGCACTGGGCGCGACCGTAGAGGTCGCCGCCCGAAGTCAGCGAACCGCGCCGTATACCGGCTGTTGCCTCGACGCGCACGGGACAGACATCAAATAACGCGGCGGCGAGCTGGAGGGAGCGCCACTCGAGCTCGCGCTGTACGGCTGCTGCACGACCCCGCCCGGCGTCACCTGCGCGCAGCCCGGCGTCGGGCCGGTTG
>DASYCR010000457.1:0-7239 GCA_036500095.1 Polyangiaceae bacterium | reverse complement strand
CGGCGCGCACAACTGGGCGCATGCGGCGCTCGCCGAAATGCCATTGCCGTCCATGCACAGCCGCTCACCGCCCGGCGCGGTCGCCGGCACGTTGGCGAGCCCTGCCGTCGAGCAGCTCGGGCGCAAACCGTTGCCCGGATCGTCGATCTTGACGCACGGGATCGCCGTCACGTCACACCACACGGCGTCGAGGATGCGCGGTGCCAAGTCGTCGTTGCTGCACGCAGACACGGCCACGATGAGGAGCGGTAGATAGCGGCGCTGCACCGACCGCGAACGTTAGCCGCGAGCTAGCCGTCGCGCAAGAACGAGCGTTCAGCCCCCGAGCGCGTAGTGCGCGCGCAGGATCTCGCGCGTGAAGCTCGGACGCAGGTAGAAGCCGCGCGGCAACGCCGCGAACGGCGCGCCGTCCACGTCGATGCCACGACGGCGCGCTTGGCCGTTGCGCGCCTTGGGACGAATCTGCAAATAGCGTCCGATGTGCCCGGTGATCGCTTCGACGTCACCGCGGCCGATCAGCCCCGCGAGCTCCTCCCAATCGAAGCGCAGCGCGGCCTCCGAGGCGGCGTCGAGCGACCACAGAAGCGGCTCGCCCAGGCGCCGTTCCGGCACGGGCTTGTCGCGCATGCCCTCGACGGGCACCCACAGCACGCGCTCGAGCTTGCGCCGCACCCGCGAGCGTGCCCACTCCACTTCACCGATCTCCGTCAGCGGAATCGTGCACACGAACGTCGACTCCAGCGGTTTGCCCGAAGGATCGACGGGCAGCGTCTTCAACTCGACGCCGAGTGTCTCGAAGTCCGGCTGTGCGCGCGAGGCCGCGGTGGCGCCGAGCGCGCGCTCCAGGAGCTCGCCGACGAAGCCTTTCGCGCGCCGCAAATCCGGCGGCGCGCTGAGGCCGCGCTCGCGAGCGAGCTCACCCACGCTGCGCCCGGCGAGCGCGCGGGCTCTCGCCATGAGCTCCTCGACGGTTTCGGGCGCGTCGGCGCGCTCCTTCATCCCGCTTCTTTCCGATAGCGCGCGACGAGCAGCGCGATGTCATCGTGCTGCACGGATAGGAACGCGCGTGTTTCGGCGAGCAGCCGATCGCGGATCACCTCTACCGACTCCGCGCGCACGCGCTCGAGCGCGCGACATACGCGCTCGATACCGAATTGTTCGCCGCTCGCGGCGGTCGCTTCGATTACGCCGTCGGTGTAGAGGAGCAGCAGATCCCCTTCTTGCAGCAGAAAGCGCTGGTCCGGCGTCACCTCACTGATGTCGCGCACCGCACCGACCCAGGTCCCGATCGTCGGAATGAGCTCGCACTTGCCGGTCGCTGCCCGCAAAATCACGATGTCCTCGTGCGCGCCGGCGAACACGACCTCACCGTTCGCGAAGTAACGCAGGAGCGTGAGCGTCGCGTGCTCGTCCTGGTGCAGGCGCTCGCGTACGTTTTCGTACAGGACCTCGTTCACGACGTTGAGGACGTGGTGCGGCGTGGCGTTGAAATCACTGCGGCCCAGCGCGGCGACCACGCTCTGCAACATCATCATCACCAGACCCGGACGCAGGCCGTGACCCGCGACGTCGCCGATCCCGAGCCAGCAGCCGCCTACCCCCGGCAGCACGTCGTAGTAATCGCCGCCGACTTCGCTCGCGGGCAACATGGTGGCGGCGATCTCGAGCCCCTGCACGCGTAGGTTACGCGGCAGAATCGAAGTTTGGATGTGCGTGGCGATCTCGAGCTCTTGTTCGAGCCGCTCTTTCTCGGCCTTTTCGCGCTGCGCGGCCTCCTCCGCGACGCGATGCGCGAGCTCGGCGCCCTTCAGGGCCGCGCTGATCAGCTCGCGCAACAATTCGTACACGACACGCCGCTTGGGGCCGAGCTCGAGCACCGCGAAGCCGAGCTGGTTGTTCTCGAAGAACAGCGGTTGAACGACCAGCGAACGGCGGCGAGCCGCCGGGAACACCGGCGGAATCAGCTGCAGCGTCGGAAAGGTGAGCCCGCCGCTCGGCAAGTCGAGCAAATGCCGCTCGTCGTAGGCGACGATCATGCGTGACACGGCGGGTAGCTTGCCGTAGCTGTCGTAGAGCGCGACGAAGGCCGAGCCGATTTCGAGCGCAGGCAAGCGGTCGGCCAGCGCGCGCGGCATCGATTCGACGTCGAACGACGTGATCAGGGATTCACTAGTGTCCGTGAGGATACCCGCGGAGACTTCGGCTTGACGGCGCAGCGTGCGCTGCTCGCGCTCGATGGCGTCCGCGATCAACACGCGAATGCGCTGCCACACGTCTTCCATCCGTAGCCAGCGCGACGAGTCCCGCATCACCGCCGGCAGCAAGCGTCGGCGCAGCAGCGAAACCGCGTGTTGCCAGGCGCTGAGATCGCCGTCCGCCGCCGACGTGCGTGAAAATACCCCGTCTAGCACGCTCATCAGCTCGCGATCGGCGCCGCCCATCAACGCGGCGAGCAGCGCGTCGAGCGCCGGCTCGATCCAGCCCTCGGCGCTTTGCACGCGTGCCGCATGCTCGGCGCGCGCCAGCTCGCCACGCAGCCCGGAGCGCAATTTGGCGAACGCCTCCGGAAAAGGCAGCTCGTTCACGTCAGGCACCGGGGGCAGCTCGGACGGCGCACCCTCCGACAGACAGCCGCACGAACGGCGGCGCACGAACTGCGAGGGCAAGAGCATGCGTTCCGCCACCGGCTTGCCAGAGAGCTGGTCAAGCACGGCCGCCACCGCATACTCGGCGATCTCCCAGTACGGCTGAGAAACCGTGGCCAGCGTCGGCGACGCGCCGCGGGCCTCCTCGCTGTCGTCGAAGCCGATCACCGAAACGTCGTCCGGGACGTGCACGCCGCGATCGCGCAGCAGGCTCATACCGCCCAACGCCGACTGGTCGTTCGCTCCGACCAGCGCGTCGAACGCGACGCCGCGATCCAAAAGCTCGGCCGTCGCGGCGCGGCCGAGGGCGCCGTCGAAGTTCGCCAAGATCACGCGCGCGGGTTCGAACTCGATCCCGAAATCCTCGAGTGTCTCGCGGTAGGCGCGGAAGCGCGTCTCGGCTTCTTGGTTTTCGATCGTGCCCCGCAAAAACGCGATCTTTCGTCGACCGTGAGTCGAGATCAGGTGCGCGATCGCGGAGCGCATGCCCGCCGCGTTGTCCGCCTGGACCAGCGGATAGCCGGGTACGCCCACCGCCACGGTGCAGATTGGTAGTCCGCGATAGCCCTCGAGCAGCTGAGCCAGGACCGTCGCCGCCGAGCTCAAGTTGAGCACGATCAGACCGTCCACCGACTCGCGGCTGGCCAGCTCGAAGCAACGGTTGCGCTGCCGCTCGTAGCCCGCTAACGAATGTAAGAGGCCCCCCGCGAAGCAGATCAGATCGCAGTTACGGCGCGCGCACTCGGCGTCGAACGCAGCCACCAGCATGCTCGAGTACTCGTTGAAGAGCGCGTCGAGCAGCAAGCCGAGTCTGGGACGAGATCGGGAAGCTTCCATCCTACTACCGCCTAGTCGCCCGGGCGGGTCGGGCATTCATGGAAGCATAGCAAGCTTTTCTCGCGCGCGGCGCTCGCGAGCGGGCGATGAAGAGTGATAGGTTCCCGCGGTGTCGAGTTTGACCGCAGAAGCGCGTGCTCTCGGCTGGAGTCTGCTGCTGGCCTGCGCGGGTTGTTCACTCTCGAAAAACGAGCCGGCTCGGGCGCGGCCGGCTGGCTCGCTGGACTCGCGAGCCGCGCAAGCCGCGCAAAGCGTCGCAGATCTCCCGCGAACGACCGCGCCAGAGGGCAGCACGCCGACTGCTTCTGCGGGCGCACCTTTCGTCGCCAGTGCCGCCGCACCTTTGGTCGATGGCGCGCCCGCCACTGCCTCCGCTGACCCGATAAACCCCGCGGCACACACGGAGGACGCCGACGCGCCGCGCGTGTACGCGAAATCGCGCTTCGTTTGGATCCGCCCCGAGCCCGACGGTTCGAAGGAGTGGATCGGCTACTTGTGGACGGGCGGCTCGGTGAAGCTCCGCCACAAGAAGGCGGTCTACGGCCCAGGCTGCATGGAGTGGTACGCCGTCGAGCCGCGTGGCTTCGTGTGCGTCGACGGCATGCACGCCACGCTCGACGCGAACGACGCGACGTATCGCGCGCTCCTGCCGTACGCGCCGAACCTGTCGTCGCCCTGGCCGCATCTGTACGCCGAATCGCTCGGCCTCGATCGCGAACCACTCGAGTTGCACTCGCCGCCCGCATTTCCGGCCATGGCGCTCGGCGTGCATGAGCCGCATCCGCACCTGCCGCGCCGCTCGACCGTCGCTTACAGCCGAGAGCTCACGTTCGATTCACGTCCGTACCTGCTCAGCGCCGACTTTACCTGGATCCCGAAAGCGAGCGTCAAGCCGTATCCGGAGATCACGTTTCACGGCGTGAAACTCGGCTCCCAAGCGAAGC
The DNA here is from genome assembly GCA_036500095.1 of Polyangiaceae bacterium. Classification (GTDB taxonomy): domain Bacteria; phylum Myxococcota_A; class Polyangia; order Polyangiales; family Polyangiaceae; genus PMG-095. The sequence continues at coordinate 2,813 of DASYCR010000457.1, read as the reverse complement.
TCCCGCTCGCCTTCTTTCGCAGCAAGGATCGCCCCGTCTATGCGCGCAACGACGCCGGCGAGTTCGTGTCGGGCGACGGCACGTTCCCGCGCCTCGGCTTCGTCGAGCTGAGCGGCGAGTCCGCGCTGTCCGGCAAGGACCGCTATTTCAGGACGCGCGACGGCCAGCGCTGGCTCAAGCAGAGCGACGCCGCCATGCCGACTCCTGCCGTCGCGACTCCCTGGGGCGCGGCCGTTGGTGAGCCGGACACCTCGGGCAAGGCGCCCAAGGGGCGCGCTACTTGGCTCGAAATCTCGGTCGGTCAAGGCACACTGATCGCGTACGAGGGCACCACGCCCGTATTCGCAACGCTGATCGCGCCGGGACGGGGCGGCGGGGGCTTGCCGGGCGAAGACCTGATCCCGCACGCGCTCACGCCGCTCGGCACCTTCCCCATTTCCGGCAAATTCGCGACCGCCACCATGGAAGCCCCGGGCGAGTTCATTCACTCCGACGTGCCCTGGACTCAGAATTTCTCCGGCCCGTACGCCGTCCACGCCGCTTACTGGCACGACGACTGGGGCACGCTCAAGAGCGGCGGTTGCGTCAACGTGTCGCCGATCGACGGCCGCACGCTGTTCGAGTTCACGGAGCCCGCGCTGCCTCCCGGTTGGCACGGCGTGCGCTGGCTGCCGTGGCTCGGCCCGTCCACGTTGGTCGTCGTGCACAAATAGCCGCGCTACTTGCCGAGCTCGTCGAGCTCCGCCAACTCTCGCTCGAAACCGCCGGACAAGATTGGAAAGCGGCACCAAGTTTTCGGGTCCAAGCTCTCGTCGTCCAGGTGAAAACTCGGAGCGTAGCGTTCACGCTTCCATTGATTGCGGCTCCACAGGCGAAAAAAGCGCTCGAGCCAGGTGCGCAGCTCGGCTTGCGGGTAGCGAGCGAATTCGGCACGCAGCACGAGCCAGGTTTCGCGCGGCGAGCGCTTGTCGCGCACCACCGAGCGCTCGATGGCGTCCAGCACCTCGTACGGCATCAGATCCGCCTCGTCCGTTTGCGTGGCGGAGGGCGGACGCAACTCGGCGGTAGGCGCCTGCGCGTTGACGGCGGACAGCGCCGGCAGCGGGCCCACGGAGACGGGGCCACGCTGCTCGAGCCAGAGCAGCCATTTGCGCACGAATACCTTGTCGATACCGGCGATCGGCGCGAGCCCGCCCGCGGTATCGCCGTCCATCGTGGCGTAGCCTACCGCCGCCTCCGAGCGATTGCTGGTCGAGAGCAGCAGAGCCGATTTCAAGTTCGCGAGCAGCCATACGGACGGCGCGCGCGTACGCGCCTGCACATTTTGCAGCGCCAGATCATCGCGGCTCCACTCGAGCTTGCGGCCGATGGCCTGCTCGATCAACGACACGTAGCCTTGCACCAGCGTCTCCACCTCGAGCTCGAGGTGGTGCGCGCCGATAGCGTTGGCTACTGCGGCCGCGGCGTTGCGCGTAGCGCTCGAGCTATTGTCCGTCGCTTGATAGACGGTCGTGAGGAGCGCGGACGTCAATTCTTTTTCCGTGCCCACGCCGTCCAACTGCAGCGCGGCGGTCAGACCCTGCAAGCCGAGATCCGCGAGCGCAAAGCGCGTCATCAAGAACACCAAGCTCGCCACCGCGGCGGAGTCCGCGCCTCCGCTCAGTGACACGACGAAGCCTCGCGAGCGGCTCTTGCGCGCGTAGTCGAACAGCCCGAGCGCGATGGCGCGCGCGAACTCCTCTTCTTTCAGGTGCGCTGCCCAAGGCTCCGGCTCGGGTCCGGCAGGCGTGGCTTCCGGCAGGAGCGCGGGAAATGGGAAATCCGCCAGCACGCACTCGTGCGCCACGTGCTCGGGAGTGCGCGCCACGGTCGACGGCCAACCACGGCGCACGCGCAGGAGATCGATGTCGAGCAGGGCGCTCGTGAGCTCCCGGCTCTTGAAGCTGAAGCGCCGCGAAGACGCCACGATTTCTCCCCCGCTCGCGATCAGCGCGTCGCCGTCGTAGATGGCGCGCCCGGCCTCGTTGCCGAGCAGGTTCGCGTACAGGTAGCTGACGCCGAACGCGCGCGAGCCTTCGAGCACCAAGCGCCGCCGGATCTCGTGCTTGCCGAACGCGAAGTGACTCGCGCTCGGATTCAAGATCACGTCCACCGCTTCGAGCGCGAGCTCGGCTCCGCGACGTTGAGCCGTCCAGGCGTCCTCGCAGATCTCGAAACCGATGCGCACGCCGGAGCACTCGAAGTACAAATCCCCGAGCGGAACCGTGGCACCGGCCAAGCGAATCAGCGCGCGCGTACCCGCTGGCCAGGGCGTGAACCAGCGGGGTTCGTAGTGAATGCCCTCCCCCGCCAGCGTGCGCTTGGCCACCAGCCCGACGAGCTTGCCGTCCACGGCGAGCGCGCACGCGTTGTACGCAGCTTTTTGGTACAAGACAGGCAGCCCGAAGCAGGCGATGAGTCCGTGCGTCTGCGGGACGACCTCGGCGAGCACGCGCTCGGCCTGGCGCAAGGTACCTGGCGATAGAAAGGCGTCCTCACAGCCGTACCCGGAGATGCACAGCTCGGGTAAACACAAAATGCTCACATGTGCGGCGCGCGCGTCCGCCAGCGCCCCAAGAATATTGGCCGCGTTTCCGTCCCAATCGAGCGGAGTCTGATTCAGGGTCGCAGCCGCGACGCGGATGAGCCTCATGCGGATCGCAGCGTAGCACCATGGTCAGCCGATGCGTATGCTCCTCGGCATGCGCATCGTGCTGGCTACGGGAGCAGAAACGCGGGGACCGCGCGACCGCCGGCGTCTTTGGCCGCAGTGC
>DASYCR010000456.1:0-5406 GCA_036500095.1 Polyangiaceae bacterium | reverse complement strand
GAAGCACCACGCCCCGGTGACGTCCCGCACTCGCTCGCCAGCATCGAGCGTGCCCAGGATCTGCTCGGCTATCGGCCCACGCACGATCTGGCGCACGGTTTGGACGAGACCGTCGCTTGGTACGGCCGGCAGCAATCTGCTCCGGCGGTCGGCTTTGTCGCGACCGCTGGAGCTCACGTTGATCGAGAGGCGTCATGAACTATTCGCGAATAGACGAAGGTGAGACTACGACCTTGAAGGTGCGCGGTGAACTGGACGCGCTCTCCGCGCCCGAGCTTCGCCCGTTGCTCGACGATCTGGTGCAGCAGAGGCGGCGGGACGTCACGGTCGATCTCTCGGACCTGAGGCTGATCGACAGTTCTGGCGTGGGAGCCTTGGTCTCGCTGTACAAGCGGGTGCGAGCACAGGGCGGCGAGGTGAGATTCTCGGGCGTCACCGCGCAGCCTCGCATCATCTTCAAGCTCTTGCGCCTGGATCTGGTGTTTGCGCTCGCTGAGGAAGCCGCTCCGGAAGAGGCGCCCGAGCTCGAGCAAGTCGAACCATTGCCCGTCGGGGCGCCCATTCAAAACCCGAGTCGTTGAGTTTGGAGAACGGAGAATCGGTATGAGACCAACACAAGGAGCCAGATCATGATTCGTGCAGCATTGATAAGCGTGTTCGTGGCGTCGTTCATCGGGGGATGCGCTCATGAACCGCCGCCCATGCCCGAGGCCCCCATGACTCCCGCATCCCGAACCACGAGCGACAACGAGCGCAGCATTTTTGCGATCACAGAGCAGCGCTGCAAGCGGGAAATTCGCTGCGAAAACGTCGGACCGGACAAGTCGTACAGCTCGGAGGACGATTGCCGGACGCAGCTCAACAAGGCGGGTTACAATTCGCTCGGCCTCGACAACTGCCCAGCGGGCATCGATCCGAGCGCTCTGCAAGTCTGCCTCAGCAGCATCCAAGCCGAGGAGTGTGGCAAGCCGCTCGACTCGATCGAACGCATGGTGGACTGCCGTAGCGGCAAGCTCTGCGCAAGCTGAGCAGAGCTCGGACGCGTTTCCCAATCCCGCTACCGTAGCCGTCTCGCAGATGCTGCGGTAGCGGGTTATCGCTGGATACAAGAGCCGATGCAAACCAGGATCGAGCCTCGTCGCCGGAGCGTGTTCGCGCTCGTTGTCGTAGGCGCGTTCTTGGGCTTGTCGTGCGCCGAGAGCGTTCGCGATGCGGCGCGCACGGCGACGCCAGCCGCGGTACGCGGCTCGCTGGAAGGCTTGCACGACCCGCAAAGTCGCCGGCTGCTCGCCGAGTTCTTGCGCGACCCGGAGATTCGAGAAGCGAGCGGTGAACTCGCGCGTTCGATCACGGACGGCGCGCTTTCGGGGCTGATGGACCTGGAAGGAGACCGCAAGATGCAAGCCGCGACCGACGTGTTCGTCGACCGCTTCGGCGCCGCGGTGGCAAGGAGCCTCCACTCACAAATAGGGCCGGAGCTCTCGGCGATTGTCGTGCGCTCCGTGAACGATTCGCTAGCAGCCGCCTTCAGCCCCGACAACCAAAAGCTCGCGCGACGATTCGCGAGTGGGTTGGCCCCGCCACAACGTGGCGGCGATGCCGGTAACCCTGCCGACAAGACCGATCCCCAGCGCGATTCACCAGCCGAGCGGCTCGCGCGCAGCTTGGCGCGCTCGGCGGCCCTCGGCGTCCAAGACGCGGTCCATCAGTCCGTGCAGAAAGAGGACGTCGGCCACAAGCAATCCGGGGATATCTTGGCGTTCGCGGGCAAGTCCGCGGATCACGGCGTGCGACTCCTGTGGCTGCTGGGGGTCAGCGCCGGCGTTTTTGCGCTCACGGCGATCGGCGCAATCCTGTGGGCGCTCTCGCGCACGCGTCGCTACCGTCTCGAGAGCAGCGCGCACGAGCAGGCCGCGCTCTTGGTGGCGCGCGCCATCAAGGCCGCCGAAGGAGCGCCGTGGGCAGCCGAGCTCAAGGAACATCTGAAGCAAGCCATGCGGGACGACGACGGTGCGGAGCACTTGCGGCGGCTCTTGCGCCGGCACTCGGACGTTCGGCTCACAGGCTCGCGTGCAGGCAGCGTGAAACCGCCACGGGCCGCCGAGTGAGCTTTTCCGAGGCCCAGCTCTTGCACTGCCTCCTACCATCATGCCGATAACACACGATATGACTGAAACGGTGAATCCGCGAGTCGTAGTCTATCGAGTCCCGCTCTGCGCGGACTGCATCCGCGCAGAGTGCTTGTTGAGGCAACGCGGGATTCACTATCAAGAAGTCGATGTCGCCGAAGACGACGATCGCCGTTACTGGTTGAGTGAGGCGACCGGTCGTCACTCCTTGCCGCAGATCTTCATCGACGGAGAGCCGATCGGTGGGTGCAGCGAGCTGCTCGCGCTCGACTCGGGTGGCAAGCTCGCTCTGATCGCGCCGGCGACTTCGCGTCCGAGTGAGTCAGTGTTCTGAGGGGGCCGGGTTCGGGACCGTTTGAGACGGCGCGCTCGCCGACCTTCGGGGCCGCGCACGGGCCCCGTTCGAGCTGGCCCCCCCTCGGCTGCGCTCAGCGCCTGATTTCGATCCAGGAGCCGACGTGGTCGTCGCCCGCGATGCCGCGCGCGGTCGCGATGATGGCCGCGCGCTCCGCCAGTGAGCGCACGAAGCCGCTCAGCGCTACTTCACCGTCGACCGTATGGATGTTCACGCCGCGAGCGGCGATCCGCACTTTCTCGTCGTGCGTGAGGGCCTCGCGCAACAGTTCGGTAATGCGAAAATCGCGCGCTCGACCGGGAGAAACGAGCAATAGGTCCGCGTCGCGCGTCGTCATGCGGGACCCGGCAGCTTCGGGTTCGACCGCGCCTGGTACGAAATCATCGCCCCGGCGGCGCGCTGGAGCGGCGATCAGGTTGCCCGCGTTGACTCGATCGGTGTCCATGCGCGAGCTCGGTGTCGGGGCTTTTTCCGGTGGCTGCGATGCGGGCGAGGGCAGGTTCGGCTCCGAGTTCGGGGAGGGTGCCGCGGGGGTCGGACCGGCTGGAGGCACAGGATTCTGTTCTTCGCCGTTCGTCGGCGGAGCAGCCGGGGGGCGAGTTTCACCCGAACAGGCAGCTACGCTCAGGCAGAGCGCGCATGCAACCTGTGGCATTCTGAACCACGAACTAGACTTGTTGGCCATTCGGTCCTCCACGAGCAGGATTCGCTCGGAGCGTGCATGGGGAGTGGTGCAACGGACATGCCGTTCGGATTTCTCGTGGCGCGGCGCCGACCGTGAAGACAAAAGTGCCTCTCAGTCACCAAATTGTCGCCCCTCCTCCGCGCGGTCACCGCAGACTTCGGGCATTTTCGCTTGGCACGTTCTCTGCTCGAGCCGCCGACGCCATGAGAGATTCAAACCCACACATCCTGGTTGCTCACTCCGCTGGCGACCCGCAGTTGCCGGACAATTTGGCCGACTTCGTTGCTCTCGATTTGGCGGTGTCTCGTGAGTACGCGCAGCAGGCGCTCGTTGCATTGGTCCGCGGCTACCGCCCTCGCGCGATTCGCGCGGCGGAGGCTTGGCGCGAGAGCAAATCAGCGCCTGTCTGAGCGGCTCGTGGACCGAGCCAGCCGTCGTGCTCCGGCGGGTTGCTGTTCCGGTACGTTCATTGCGTACCGCTTGAGTATGACCAGCCCCGCGGACCCGAGGTCGGACACGGTGCTCCTCGCCAACCTGGCGCAAATTGCGACGCAGGACGCGAGCGAGCTGTTACGCGCCGAGTTCGCGCTCGCGAAGGAGGAGCTCGTGCAGGACTTGCGGCGCGCAGGCAAGGCGGCAGTCGGCTTGATCGCCGGCGTACTCTTGCTGGAGGTCGCGTTCGGCCTGCTCGCGCTCGCCGTCCTACTTGCCTTCGGACCGAGTTCGGGGCTGGCGTTCGTGCTCAGCGCGGTCTACGCGACGGCCGCGATTGGGGCGGGGTTCTACGTGGCGCACGCCCGGCCTGCGCCCCTCGCAGTCGCGAAGCGGCAGGTCGCGCGGGATGTTCAGGAAATCGCGGAGGCACTCAAATGATTGAAGCGGAGGCCATCGATGCGCACGACGATCATCTGCTGCGGATCGAGCGCGCGCGGCACAAGCTCACTTTCGACGTTCGTGAGCTCGAACGCGTAGGCGCTCGGTTGATCCGCACGGGCGAGCGCACCCTCAAGATCGGCGTGCTGGTAATGGCGGCGCTCGGAGGCGTGCTTTTCGGAGCGTTGCTCAGCATCGCGCTCCATCGCGAGGGCGGGTAGCCGCTCGCTGGAATAAGACGCATGAGACACAGAGTGCTAATCGCGGGCATCGGCAACGTCTTTCTCGGGGACGACGGCTTTGGCGTCAAAGTCGCTCAGCGCTTCCGCGAGCAAGCGCTGCCGTTCGGCACGCGCGTCGTCGACTACGGCGTTCGCAGCATGCAATTGGCTTCCGACCTGCTCTCCCCGCCGGAGCTATTGATTCTGGTCGACGTGACTCGCCGAGGAGAGCCACCGGGAACGCTCTATGTGACTGATCCGGAAAAAGAGCTCGAAGCGCTGCGGCAAGCCGAAGGCAGCGACGTGCGTGGCTCGAACCTGCGCTCGATCCTCGCCGCGGTGGACTGGATGGGTGGCCGTATGCCCCGCACGCGCGTCCTCGCTTGCGAGCGTGGCTATTTCAACGAGGGGATGCGCTTGAGCGCGCCGGTGCGCCGCGCGGTCCGTCCTGCCATCGATCTGATCCGTCGGCTGATCGCCAGGGAGGTTACACATCATGAGTACGCCTAGCCGCGGTTTTGCGGTCGGCGCGCATACGCCTGTCGCGACGTTTCCTGTTCGGTGGTTGTGCGCTGTCTGGCGCTGGCGAGGACCGCCCACGTGAGGCGCATTGGTACCGCGCGTGGCGTACCCACCACGTCACGGAGGATTCGACGATGGCGATGAACCCGAGCCGGTGTGCTCGGCAACGAACCAAGTGAGGTGCTCGATGGCTCATCTCTGGCGTACGCTCTCAGTTGTAAGTGTTTTCGCAGTCGCGTCCATTCAATGCGGGGGTGGTGGCACCCCTCCCGCCGAATCGCCACCCAGCTCCGGGATGAGTGACGGCGGAGTGCCGCCGGCGGAGCCGCCGAGTGCGATGGACGGCGGTGCCGCGATGACGGCGCCCGCGACGCAGCAAGTGGTCCCGGTCGCGGCGGCCGCGGCGGCGGCCGCAGACCCCGCCCAACCCAAGCTCACCGACGCCCAGATCGCGAAGATCACCGACGCCGCGAACACTACGGAAATCGAGCAAGCCAAGCTCGCGTTGCAAAAGAGCAAGAACGCGGACGTAAAAAAGTTTGCTGAAATGATGATCAAACAGCACGGCGAGGCCAAAAATGAGCAGAAAAAGCTCAATCTCGACATGGCGAGCAGCTCGGT
>DASYCR010000455.1:0-4786 GCA_036500095.1 Polyangiaceae bacterium | reverse complement strand
AAGAGCTCGAGCGCGCCGTCGGGTAAATCCAAGAGATCGCTGAATACGACGACGTTCGCGCCGCGATTCGCGCGCCGCTCGATGCGGACCACCGCCCGCTCCAGCGCGCCGCGATCCGCGTGCAGGTCCTCGCTCGGCTCGATGCTCTCGAGCGCGCCCACGACGCGCTCGAAAGCCTGCCGTCCGCCGCTCGTCGCGAGCTCGTTGCTCGGATTGCGAGCGATGAAGCTGAGCGCGACACGGTCGCCGCCGCTGACGGCGACTTTGGTGAGCGCCGCGGCCAGCAAGGCCGCAAACGCGAATTTCGAGGCGATCGCTCGCTCACCGCGGAAGCTCATGGATGCGCTCGCGTCGAGCAGCAGACAAAGCGTGCGATCCGTCTCTGTCTCGAACTGGCGCACGAGCGGCTCGCCGTGTCGCAGCAGCGCGTGACGGTCGATGAACCGCAAATCGTCGCCCGGCACGTAAGCACGATGGCCGCCGAACTCGATGCCCGAGCCTCGACGCCGACTGCGGTGCCAGCCCGCGTACACACCGTCGGCTACGCCTTGTGCGTGCAAGCGCAGCGGCGCAAGCTTGCCCCAATCGATCGCGGTGCGCGCTAGTTTCAAGGGCCTCCGCGCTTGCAAGCCGCGATGATCTTCGGGCTGAGCTCGACCGGATCCAAGCGCGCGGATTTGTCGCGTTTGCGCCATTCGCTGCAGGCTTGCGCGGCGAGGCCCGGCGCGTCGAGCGCGACGTAGGCCTCCAACAGCTGGCGATTGACGATCGCTTGCTCGGGCTCCGCGAGCAGCGCCGACGCCAAGAAGCGCGTGCCGCGGCTCACGGCGTCCACGTAGCGTCCGCTCTTCACGTCGGCGATCAGGGCGGGCACTTCTTGTGCGACCTTGCGCTGCGCTTCGCGCATGCTGCCCATCGCCTGTGAGCACTCGAAGCCGGCGGCCTCTTGCGCGGCCTTCTTGCCGGCATCGGTGAGCGGGAGATCACTCAGCGGCACGAGCACGACGTCATTGGATTCGAGCTTGTGTCCGTTCAGCCCATTGTAGTGATCCAGCACCCAGGCTTTGTTCATCTCGCCGTAGTATTTGTAGGCGATGGTCACGAGTGTTTCGCCGCTGGCCGCGATCACACGTAAATTGTAGGGGACGACGATCTCCGCGCCCTCCTGCGGAAACAGCCACGGATTCGAGCTGTTTTCGATGGACAGCACGTCGGAGCGGCTCGCGGCGCCCAGTAGCTCTGCGGCGAGATTCTCCCAAGTCTCCCCGTGCTTCACGACGCGGTGACCGACGGCCGGGATCTCGAGCCGCATGCCCTTGACGATCGGAGAGCCGCCACCCAGGCCGAGCAGGTTCGCGTCGACCAAGAATTTTTCGTACTGGATCTTGCCATAGTACTTTTCGGCGATCGAGGCGAGGGTCTCGCTCGGAGCGACGATGTGCGTGAAGGCTTGCGCGCGTCGCGGCACGACGGCGACCGAGGCGACGACGATGGCGGACGCGAAACAGAGCGAAGAGCGAACGTTCATGGCTTGGGCTCCAGTGGCTAGCAGGTAACTAACGGATCGACGTCGGCCTCGGCAACGAGCGCTTCGAGTTTGCCGTCCGAGAGCTCGACGATCCGGCGCGCGAGCTCGGGCAGAAAGCCGCGCTCGGTGTGGGTGTGCTCGGACAAGATCACGCTTGCGCCTTGACGAACCTTCGCCAAGACGTCGTGATGACTCATTTCGCCCGTGACGAAGAGGTCCACGTCGCTCACGTTCTCGAACAGGCTGCCACCCGAGCCAGCACACAGCGCGACGCGGGCAATTGGCTTTGCATCGGGCGAGCGCGCGACGCGCAGCCAGCTCACGTTGAGCTGGCGCTTGAGACGATCGATGATCGTCTCAAGGGAAGTTGGCTCGGACAGGGTCAGCAAGCGTCCGGCTCCCGCGTTCGGCTTTGGTTTGGACACGAGTGGATAGGCGTCCCACGCTGGCTCTTCATAGGGATGGTGCGCGGCGATCGCGGCGGCTACGGCTGGCAGCGCGCGTTTATCGCACAGCATCTCGAGCCGGACCTCGTCGACGAATTCGAGGCGGCCGCGCTCGCCGACCACCGGCGCTGCCTCGGCGTTGCCGAAGAATGAGCCCTGGCCGTCCGCGCTGAAGCTGCACTCGCGATAGTTGCCGATCACGCCGGCGTTGGCTTCGCTGGAGAGCGCGCTCCGGAGGGTAGCGAGATGCGTGCGCGGAACGAACACCACGAGCTTGAGTTGCTCGCCGACGGAGCTCGCCGTGGGCGCGAGCGGTGAAGCGGTGCCTGGACCGACTCCGCGCGCAAGCCAATCGTTGAGCCCGTTCGGCGCGGCGTCCAGCGCGGTGTGCGGTGAATAGATGGGGAGGCTTTCGGCCAGCGCGTCGAGCAGCAGCCGCTCTGCGGGGCGACTGGCGCGGAGGCGCGTCAGCCCTTTGAAAATGGGCGGATGGTAGGCGAGCAGGAAATCCGCGCGCTTGTTGGCGGCTTCCGCCAAGACCGCGCTGCTCAAGTCGATCGTGAGCAGCATGCGCTCGAAATCCCGCGCGGCCGCGTCGCTCGGCTCCATGAGCAGACCGACGTTGTCCCACGCTTCGGCGAGCTCGAGCGGCGCTACCCGCTCGAGGAGCTCGACGATCGCGCGAAGTTTCAGCGACATGCTCGCGAGCATAGCGCGGCGGGGGCAAGCTTGCGCCAGCTCGACGTGCCCCGCGGATTACGAGCCGCTGAAGCGAATGTTCTCGGAAGACGGCGCTTCGGACGCGCGGCGACCGACCGAGGGGGGATACTCGTTGACCAGGCTCTCGCGTGGGATGGCGCTGAGCGTGCGCTCGAGCTCACGCGCGCTGCTCGGCCGCTCGGAGGCGCGCTTCTTCAGGCAGCGCATGATGGCTACGTCGAGCTCTTCGGGCAGGTTCAAATCGGGGCGTGCGGCGCGCAGGGAGCGCGGGATCTCGCGCTGATGGAGCTCCAGCAGTTCGCGACGGTGCCGGCCGCGAATGGGCAGTTCACCCGTGAGCGCCTCGTACATGAGCACGCCGAACGCGTACAAATCCGTGCGCGGGTCGACCGGCGCGCCGATGCACTGCTCGGGCGCCATGTATTCGGGCGTGCCGAGCGTGTAGCCGTCCTGTGTGAGCGATTCGCTCTCGCCGAGCTTGCTCATGCCGAAGTCGAGCACCTTGATGCTGCGATCGTCACAGATGAAAATGTTTCCGGGCTTCAGATCGCGGTGGACGATACCGAGCTGATGCGCGGCGCTCAGCGCGCGACACACCTGCATGAACATCGGGATCGCGAAGCCCGGCGCGACCAACCCCTGGAGCTTCAGGCGCTGAGCGAGGCTCATGCCGTGCATCAGCTCCATCACGACGTAGATGGAGCCGTCCGGCAGCTGATCGAGATCGAGCGTGCGCACCACGTTGGGATGCTCGATCGAACCCTGCACGCGCGCTTCACGGCGCAGGCGCGCTATTTCAGAAGCGTCGACGGCAGCCGCGCCGCGCAGCACCTTGATGGCAACTTTGGAGCCGATACCGACGTGCTCCGCCGCGTACACGGCGCCGATGCCGCCGGAGCCGATGCGGTGCAAAATGCGATATTTGCCGCCCAAGGTTTCGCCGGCCAAATCTCCGCCGGCCGCCTTGAAGGTCCCGCGCGTCTCGAGGCCGCGTTCGAGCGCGGCGATACGATGCTTCTCGAACACGCGCAGCGCTCGCTCCTCCTCCACGCGCTCGTACAGGGCGCCGATGGCTCCGCCGAGCGCCGCGCCGACGACCGCCGCGATCACCGCGCCCTTGCTGCTGCCCGCAGCTGCGACGGCGATGCCGGAGCTCACCCCGCCGAGTGCGATGCCGGCCAGCATTTTTCGGCGCTTGGACGCCTCCCAACGCAGGATGTAGCGACACTCCTTGCCGCCGTTGGCGAGGCACACCGGGTGCTCGACGCTGGCCTCGGCTAGGCCCCAGATGCGCGGCACGCTCGCGAACTCGGCGCGCCGCGCAGAGCACAGGCGCAGGTCCGTTTGCTCGTCGTCGAGGTCGGGTTTCGGGCGATAGACGATTTCGGCTTTGCCGCGTTCGAGCTGGGCGAGCTCGTAGCTGCCGACGCGCGTCGACTCGGAAGCGTGCGCCGCGAGATAGCGGTAAGCATCTTCGGGCACCGAGGCCACGCGCAGCATGCGCACGTAAGCGCCGAGCGTTTCAGGATGGGTCATCCACGGACCGCGTGAAGCGAGCGATGATTCCCCGAGCGCGGTCTCGAGCGCCGCGAGCGTGCGCTGCGCCGCACCGAGCGAGAGCCACGCCGAGTCGTCCTCGAGCAAGAGCGGCGGCACACCGACCGTCGTGAGCAGCGCGCGCACGGCACTTTCGCCGCGTTCGTCACGCAAGCGTAGCAAATAGGGGCGCAGCATGGCCGCGCGGAGCTCTTCGCGTCCGGTGCCGGTCGGTTGCAGACTGCTCCTCGCGCGAGCGGGACGAGATGAAATCGTCACGTTGGCCTCGTTCGGGCTGTCGCTCGCTGCCTCATCCTTGAGTTCCAATCCTACCACCGGCGCGCCCTCGCGCAGGGGCCGGAGCATTCGCGCGCATGCGAGCGCGAGTCTGGAGCGCCTGAACGCACGCCGAGTTTAACGGCCGCGATCCGGGTGTTAGTAAGCCCGAAGACTCAGGATTGGCCTAGGATGCCCGTTTCTCGGTTTTCACGGAGCAAGGATCGACGATGCAGCTCGGAATGGTAGGTCTTGGTCGAATGGGCGCCAACATGGTGCG
>DASYCR010000454.1:0-1728 GCA_036500095.1 Polyangiaceae bacterium | reverse complement strand
ATGACGCTCAATGAGCTGCTCAAGTGGGGCGCGGTCAAGAAGAGTTGGCGACCCGGCGAACGGCGCGACTTCTATGAAGCCGAGACCAGCATCGGCAAATTGGTGCAGCGCGTCCTACGCGAACGCGAGCTGGAGCTCGTGCGCCAGTTTGCCGAAGCGCTGCGGAACGCGGAGGCCGCGCTGCCGCGACCGGCCAACACCTCCGCCCCAACCGATTTCAAGCGTACTCGCGTGCACGAGCTGCAACGGCTATCGCAGCTCGGCGAAACGCTGCTCACGGCCCTAGTGGCGGGCAAAGTCGTCGACCCCACGCCATTTCTGAAAGTATACGGAGAATGACTAGCGAGACGACCGCCCTTGCAAAAGAGGGCTCTGGCGCGATGTTCGACGGGATCGCCGCCCGTTATGATTTGGTGAACCGCGTCATCTCGCTCGGCATCGACCAGAGCTGGCGCAGGAAGACGGTGGCCGCGCTGAGGCTTGCTCCCGGACACCGCGTGCTCGATCTGGCGACCGGCACTGCCGATCTGGCGATTCAAGTCGCGCGCACCGAACCGAGCGTGCACGTCGTCGGCCTCGATCCTTCTTCGAAAATGCTCGACGTGGGTCGCGAGAAAGTCGCCCGCGCGACGCTCGATGCGCGTGTGGAGCTGGTGCAAGGTGACGCGCAAGCGCTGCCCTTCGAAGCCAATAGCTTCGATTCGGTGTGCATCGCCTTTGGCATCCGTAACGTGCCGGACCGCGCCAAGGCGCTACGCGAAATGGCGCGCGTAACGCGCCCCGGCGGCCGCATCGCGATTCTCGAGTTATCAGAACCGAGGTCTGGGCTGCTCGGTGCGCTCGCACGCTTCCACATCCACACCGTAGTGCCCTACGTGGGCGCGCTGCTCTCCGGCGTGAAGGAGTACCAGTACCTACAGCGCTCGATCGCGGCGTTCCCACCGGCCGACGACTTCGCAACGCTGATGAAGGGCTCGAACCTCGAGGTGATCGGCGTGCACGCGCTCACCTTCGGAGTGTGTCATTTGTACGTTGCTGAGCCGGGAAAGCCGGCATGAGCGATCACGTCGAGCTCGGCGCGCCCAGCAGCCGCGCGCCGGAAAGCGCGTTCGAGCTCGCGGAGCTCTTCGCGCGCGTGGAGCAAAGCCTGGCGCGCGTCGTGAACAGCGCACGCTGGAGCGTGCTGACTTGGGCCGTGCCGCGCGTGGCGAGCGAACGCCTGCTCAACGCCGAGTCCGAAGGCGAAGCGCTGCTGTGGGCAGCGCCCGGCGAAGGCGAAATGTGCGCGCTCGGCGCCGCATTCACACTCACGGCCAGCGGCAACGACCGCTTCCAGGCGATCCAGCAACGAGCGCGTGAAGTGTGGCCACTGCTCGATGCCAGCGCCGCTGACCGAAACGCGCCGGAGCCCTGTTTTTTCGGGGGATTTGCCTTTCAAGCGGGTCGCGCCGCCAGCGCGCTTTGGCAGGATTTCGGCGACGCACGCTTCGTGCTGCCTCGACTCTCCTATCTGAAGACGCAGCAGGGCGCTTGGCTGCGCCTGATCGCACCGAACGCGGAGCTTTCGAGCCCGGAGCGTCGCGCCGCGTTGAATGATCAGCTTCGTCGCGCGTCGTACGCGCTGTTCGCACCGAATGGCGCGAGCCAGGTGAGCTCGGCACGGGTGGTCGCGCGAGACGAGCGTTCGCCCGAGAGTTGGGCCACGCTGCTCGCCGACATTCAAGCCGA
>DASYCR010000453.1:0-3801 GCA_036500095.1 Polyangiaceae bacterium | reverse complement strand
CGCGCGACGTCGGTGGGCGATTTCGGCTATCGTCCTTTGCTCATGACACCCAGTGAAAAGAACATCGTAAAATCTCTGGTCGTGGTGGCTTGGGCCGACGGCAGCGTCAAAGAGCCGGAGATTGGCATGATCGACAGTTTGCTCTGGGCGTTCGGGGCGAGTGACGAGGAAGAGGCCGAGATCAAAGAGTTTGCCAAGAAGAAACGCACGATCAAGGACGACGTGCCGCTCAACGAATTCGATCAGGAGAGCCGCGAGGTGCTCTTGGCGCACGCCGCTTTGCTCACGCACGCCGACGGCAAGCAGACCAAGGCCGAGGAGAAGCTGCTCAAGGATCTTTCTGAGCACCTCGGCTTCTCCAACGCGGACGCTCGTCCAATCATCGAGCAAGCGCGCGAGCGAGCGGAGAAGCTCGCCGGTCGCGTCTGAATCATTCGAGCCGGCGATCGACGGGGCCGTCGAAGGGCGGTGTTTGCATGCGCCCGAACGCCGCCACGCGCGCGCCGGGCAATGCTTTGACGATCGCGTGTTCGAGGGCAACCCTCGCGTGCAGGCCGACGGTCGTGATCTGTCGGCTCCAGCGCTCGAGCAGCCGCACAGGGTCGTGCGTAGCGAGCACGTGCAGGTTGCGACCCACGGGCGGCAGTAGCCAGGCATCGGCGCCAGCCAGGCTGACGAAGCCGCGCCCGGCGGGCGCCAATTGGGCCGCGTAGCGCGCGCTGTCGCGATATTGCGCGATCTCGGCGAGTTCGTTCGGTTGTAGCCGGCCGAGCGGCACGCGCTCCTCGAACGAAGAGAGCGCGCTGGCGAGCGCAGCCGCGGTGCGCTCGGCGAAGCGTTGCGAGCCGTGCACGAGCAGCACGCGCGGGCTCAGACAACCGCGCTGATCGAAGAGCACGACGTCGCGCGCGAGAGCGTCGGCAAGGCCCGCAAGGTCGAGTCCGTCGCTTTCAGTGAGCAGCGCGACGCCGAAGCCGGCGCCGTGTCGATGCAGCACGACGTTTGCCGGCAGCTCGAGCGCGAGTTGATCGAGCGTCTGATCGCGCCCATAGGCCCACACGTGGTCGCCGAGCGCTGGCGCGAGCGTGTCGACGAGCGTGAAGCACCCGGGAGCTCCTGCGAGCAGTAGGCGAGCCATCACAGGGTCGCGGCGGGACGGTCGCACGAACACCTGCTCGGAAGCGCCGAGCGCGATCGCGATCGCGCGATGCGCGGCGGTGAACACGCCTGCCGAGAGCAGCACGTGGGCGCGCGGGCACTCGGGGGCGGAGCTCAGCAAGCGCGCGAGCTCGGCCTCGCTGGGCTGCGTTTCCAGGCTATTTTCCAGGGCAAAATCGATGCCTTGCGACGACAAATCCGACGAGTTGAGGAGCGCACGGCGTGCGGCTTGACCGCGCGCGTGATTCGGATCGGCGAGCTGACGAGCCGCGGTCAAAAGCGGCTCCAGGCGAGCTCGGCGTTCTGCGTGGTTGGAGACGGCCCCAGTCGTCCTGGTCATTGCCCGTGGCGCTCGAATCTCCGTCTGGGCGCTCGGGGTTTGCCGCGCGGCCGCCAAAAATTCCTCGATTGAAAGCGAGCACCCGCGCGGTACGGCCCCCGGTGCGCGCCCGAGCAGTTCGAAGCCGCGCTCGTGCCTGCGCACGAGATCGCGGGTTTGGATACAGACCGCGGAGTCGACGTTGCCGAGATCGATGATGCGCGCGATGCCGACCTCACCGTCCGCGACGGGCTCGAGCGCGACCGGATCGACCGGGATCACGCGCAGCCAGGGCGGCTCATGGTAGCGGCCGGGCAGGCCGTCGTAACGAGTATTGAGGGCACTGCCGGGCAACGTCGCTTCGTACATTTGGCTAGTGAGCTCGGTCATGCCGTACTCGCTGACCACGCTGACCTCCGGGATGCCGAACGCGTGAGCGACCACCGTGCGCAGCGCGCTCGCCGGAATTTCCCGGCTTTTGCCCTTGAAACCGCCGGTTTGCATGACGACCGTTTGTGGGTGCGCGCCGAGCGTGCGGGTGCCCAGTGCCTCGAGTAGTTCGACCAGCGCAAACGAGGTAGCCAGCACGAGCAGCGGTTCTCCACTTTCGCGGGTCCGCCGCACCGCCTGTTCGAGGGCGGGCAAATCGAGCCCGCGCTCGTCAATCAAGAAGCGCGTCGTCATGTCGCGCGCCGACGCGCCCCGTGTGTCGAAATGTTCCATGAAGAGCGTCATCATGAAGCCGAGCGAGGAACTCGCCGGAATCGTCGGACGCGGCGCGAGCGCGACGACGTGGGTTGGCGAGTTGCTCGTCAGCAGGGCCTCGCGCCCAAATGCGAGCGCGAGCGCGCGGTAAGTTTCAGTGACACGCAGCGTGTGGATGCCCCGAGCGTCACTGCTCGTCCCGCTCGTCTTGAAGCGCAGCGCGTCGAGCTCCTCGGGGTGAACAGAGACGCGCGTGAGGGCAAACACCTCCGACGGTACGCCCGGTAAACGCTCCGCGCTGCCCGGCGCGGGCGCAGCGGCGGCGAGCAGCCGGGCGTAGCCGGGTGAGAACTGGGCCTGAAATTCGGCTATTTCTCGGGCGAGCTCCGCAAAGCCTCGTGCGTTCGTGCCGGCGGCAAAGGCGCGCACCTCGGCGTGCAGCGAATCGGAGCGCTCGAGCAAACTCACGCGCACAGAGCTCCAACGGCTTCGGCGATCGCGCTCGCGGCATCGAGAAGCAGAGGTTTGGAAATCGTGAGCGGCGGCGTCAGCACGAGTACTTCGCGCTGGCCGCCACCCGTGGACGTGATGTAGCCACGCTAGAGCAGCGCGCGCGCCAAAATCCCAGCCTTGCCTGGGTTCGCGCCCAGATCGAGCGCGACCATCATACCTTGACCGCGTACGGTGAGCTCGGGCGCGCGAGCCGTCAGCGCGATCGCGAGGCGATCGCGAAATTCCGCACCCAGTGTCTGCGAACGCTCGACCAAGGCTTCGCGCGACAAGGTGTCGAGCGTGGCGATCGCCGTGGCGCAGGCCAGCGGTGTGCCCGCAAATGTGGACGTGTGCACGATTTCGGCTTCGCGACTCCAGCACTGCATCAACTGCGCGCTGCCGAGCACCGCGCTGATCGGCAGCCCACCGCCGAGCCCCTTGCCCAGGCAAACCAGATCGGGAAAGCGGCCGCTTTTCGCCGAGAAAAGCCAAGCGCCCGAACGGCCGAGCCCGGTCCAGATTTCGTCCGCGATGAGCAGCGCGTCCTGCGCGTGCGTGAGCCTCGCGAGCTCGGGTAAGAATTGCTCAGGTGGGATGACGACGCCCCCGCGGCCGAGGATGGGTTCGACGAGCACGGCGCCTATCGGCTGCGTTTGGAGGCGCTTCGCAACCTGATCGAGCACCTGTTCGAGATGCTGATTGCTCGTCGGATAGTCGACGAACGAGACGTGCGGGTTGAGCTGCGCGGCGAACGGCGCGCGGTAGCTTTCGCGCAGCCCGCAGGCGGCGAGCGCCCCGTAGCCAAGCCCGTGGTAGGCGTCGCCAAACGCGAGTACGCCCGGCTTGCCCGTTGCGAGCAGCGCCGTCTTGAGTGCAGCGGCGATCGCGTCCGAGCCTGACTGAGCGAGGATCACTTGGGCGTGCTTGCTCGGGTGCAGGGCGGCCAAGCGCTCGCACAGGGCGATCTTCGCGTCGGCCGGGTACACGTCGCCGAGCGCTTGCCATAGCCGCTCCGATTCCAGCAAAAGCGCGCGCGCGACGTGTGGGTGACGATGCCCGAGCAACATCGCGCCGAAACCGCCCGCCAGATCGACGTAGCGATTGCCGTCCACGTCCGTGACGTTGCT
>DASYCR010000452.1:0-5369 GCA_036500095.1 Polyangiaceae bacterium | reverse complement strand
GCCCTGACGCGCGCGCGGACTTCATGGCGCGCACGTTCGTACACCCGCTGGCCGGCGGCAGTGACGAGGTGCTGAAGAACCTGCAAATCGGAGCGAGCCTTCGCTACGGCAAGCGCGATCGCAACTACACGTTCTACGACTACTCGAACATGACCACGCAGGGGAACTACACGTTCTGGAAGTCGACCTACAAGAGCGGCGACGGCGTCGACACGACCCTGCACGTCATCCCCGACGGAAATCAGCTCGGTGTAGCGGGCGAGCTCCGCGTGCCGATCGACATGTTCGATCTACAAAGCGAGCTCGTGTACATCAACAACCAAACGCGCGAAGGTCTGGACGGCCTCGAGAAGACCACGCGCCGCAGCGGCGACCTCAAGGGCACGTCGTACTACGTCGAACTCGGCTTCTGGCCGCTCGGCAACCGCGACATCAACGGACTGCCCGGCTACGAAAATCCGCCGCACGTCGACTTCGCCAAGGCAGACGCGCCGGAGCCGAAGCAAGCGCTGCAGCTCGTATTGCGCTGGGAGCAGTTGAACCTGAAATACGAGAGCGCCAGCCGGCGCGGCGTCGCCGACCCGAGCAACATCGACGGTTCGATCAAGCTCAACACGCTCGGGCTTTCGGCGAACTACTGGGCCACCAAACACATCCGGCTCACCACGAACTACATCATGAACATGTTCCCGGACTCGGAGCCGTCGAGCTCGTCGACCGCGAACGGCCCCAAGTGGAGCAGCTCCCAGCGCGCGCAGGCGCCGGGCAACACACTCGGCAAAGGGATCAACGACTCGGCCCGCGACAGCGCGCACGCGCTGCACGAGCTTCTGTTCCGAGTCGCCGTCGGCTTCTGAGCGAGAGAGAGACTCTGGCCGCCAGGCGCGGCCGGAGTCTTCGTCAGTCCTTGGCTTCCTCAGCCGAGTCGCTTTGCAGCAGCTTATTCAGCGTCTTGAAATCGATGTCGAGCTTTTCCGCGGCCAACATTTTTCGCGCGCCCAGCCGTTGGAACGCCCACTGCGCGTAACGCTTCTGGATCTCGCGCATCGGCAGCACTTCATCTTCGGGCAAAAAGCTCTCTTTGCTGTCGGACGCAAATGCCGGCAATAGCTCCTGCTCGCTGGCCTCCGCGGCGTTGCCGAGCAGCACGATGCGTTCGATCGCATGCTCGAGCTCTCGCACATTGCCTGGCCACGAATGTTTCAAGAGCCGGGCGCTAGCCGCGGGCGATAGCCGACGCACAGGCGAGCTCGGATGGCGGGCGCACGCCGCCGCCAGAAAGTGCTCGATCAGGCGCGGTAAATCCTCGCGACGTTGGCGGAGCGGTGGAATCGCGACACTCACCACGTCGAGCCGGTACAAGAGATCCTCGCGGAAGGTGCCTTGTCGCGCGCCTTCGCGCAGATCGCGGTGAGTTGCAGCGAGAATGCGCACGTCCACGGGCTGTTCCTTGTCCGCGCCGACCGCCCGAACGGTTCCGCACTCGATCACGTGCAGGAGCTTGGCCTGGATCCCAGCTGACATCTCGCCGATTTCGTCGAAGAACAGCGTGCCGCCGTCGGCCTCGCGCAAGAGACCTGCGCGGCGGGCGGTGGCGCCCGTGAAAGCGCCGCGCACATGACCGAACAGCTCCGTCTCCAGCAGGTTCTCGGGCAACGCTGCACAATTGAGTGACACGAACGGCGCCGCGGCCCGCGCACTCTGTGCGTGGATCGCCTGCGCCACGAGTCCCTTGCCGGTACCGGTCTCGCCGGTGATCAGCACGGACACCGACGTATTCGCGACGCGCTCGATCAGCTCGAATACGCGGCGCATCACGGCGCTCTCGCCGATCATCGTCGAGGGCGCAAAGCGATCGCGCAGCGCCTTGCGCAAGGCCACCGTCTCGCGGCGCATCTTCGATTCCTCGAGGGCGCGCGCCAAAAACAGCGCGAGTTCCTCGACCTTGAACGGCTTCGTCAAATAGTGATACGCGCCGTGACGGATCGAGTCGATGGCACTGTCGATCGCGCTGTACGCGGTCATCACGATCACCGGACGCTCGGGCCCGGATTGTTTGGAAATCGCGAGCAGCTCGAGGCCGTCCACGTGGGGCATACGCAAATCGGTCACCAGCGCGTCGACCTGCTCCTCGAGCAGGAGCCGCTTGGCTTCGCGGCTGGAAGCTACGGGCACCGCGTCGTAGGCGCGTTCGCTCAAAGCGTCTGCGATGGTCTCGGCAAGGGCCGCGTCATCGTCGACCACCAGCACCCTGGGCTTGGGTCCGTTCTCTTTCTTCTTGGGATCGGTCACCGGCGTCGTCTCTCTTTGGTCAACTCGCGGCAATTGGGATTTCGACCACGGCCCGCGTGCCCCCGAAGGGTTGATGCGCTAGCTCGCCCGGTTCCCGCGGACTCACGCGCAACGTGCCGTTGTGATGCTTGACGATCTCGTTCGCGATCGTGAGACCGAGCCCCGAGCCCTGCCCCTCGGCCTTGGTCGTGAAAAAGGGCTCTAGTACCCGGGATGCCACCTGCGGGTCGATGCCGTGACCGTCGTCGGTCACGACGAAGGCCACGCGCGAGCCGTCCGAACGGACTGCGAGCTCGACGCGCCCCTGCGGCTGGCAGGCGTCGCACGCGTTGAGCAGCAGGTTCACCAACACCTGTTCGAACAGGCGTGGTTCACAGGCGACCAGCGGCGTACTCGTCGGCAGATCCAAAACCAAGGCAACGCTGGCTTGTTCGAAGCGGTGCTCCACGAGACCGCTCGCGCGGCGCGCCATGGCCGTCGGCTCGACGTGTTCCAGTCGTGGGGTCGCGCCGCGCGCCAGGTCCAAGAAGCCGCGGATCACGCGCTTGATGCGATCCGTCTGCACGATGATCGCGTCCACCGCGCGCTGCGCCTTTTCATCCTCGGCAAATCGCGGCAAGAGCTGCTCGGCTCGCCCCAGAATCACGCCGAGCGGCGTCGACACCTCGTGCGCAATGCCGGTCGCCAGCGCCCCGAGTGTCGCTAGTTTGTCGGCTTGGACCAGGCGTTCGTTCTTGGCGCGCTGCACGGCCGCTACTTCGAGCTCGTGCGAAAGTTCGAGCTGTCTCCGCTGCCGCCGCAGCGACAGTCCACCGAACGCGAGCACCAAGCCCGCCGCGACGACCACGGCCGAGACCAAGCGAACTTTCGCGCGCAGCGCGCGATCGCGCTGATGTTCCGCGGTGCTCACAATCGCCACGCCCCAGCGCCCGAGCTCTCCACCGTCGACGATCGCGAGACCGGCCATGGCCATGCGCGCGGGCAGGCCGAGCAACGCGGCATCTGAACGACTGAGCCGCGCGGTCGCGCTGCCGGAAGCCAGCCCGAGCTCGATTTCAGGTGACGTGAGCTCGCGCCCGTCGATGCCCGCCAAGTGCGCGAGCTTCGGCGGCCCGAGCAGCACGCGTACCTGACCCCGACGCTCGATGGGCGCGAGTGTCGCGAGCGCGTCTTCAGTGCGGAGCGCATGGGCATCCGCCGCGCTCGCGAGCCGCAACCGCAGCGCGAGCGCCGCGCCCTTGGCGAGCGCGCTCTGCTCCCGCGCAAAGTCGTCCAACGCCGACGCGGATTCACGTTGCTCGTCCCAGTACGCGAGCGCCGTGACGCCCAGCACGGCTACGAACATGAGCAAGACCAAGAGCGAGCCAGCACGGGCCGGGCGGAGCGCGCTCCCCGCGGCGTCGCGAGCGCGTGCCGCTTGCTCCGAGATCAACATCGGCCCGAGGTCAGCAAAATCCGGGCCGGCTGAGACCGGCTGCAGCGTGTGCGATTCGCGCGCAGAATCCAGGAGATGCGGCTGAGGCTTGCTTGCGGATGATTGGAAAATATCCAAGCGGACTCGGACAAATTCCCACAACGTGGCCGCGAGCGCCAGGCGAGTGAACGACGTGCCCCTCGTCAGTAGTTCACCGCCCAGCGAAACAAGAGCTCATTCTCGGATTTTTTGTAAAACAGATTCTTCGTCTCGCTGGACGCTGCCTGAGCGTGGCCCGCACCCAAGTAGTTGAGGACGAAGTTCGCGGCTAGCCGTGAATGCCGCGTATACCAAAGGCTCGCGCCGAGCTCGAAGATGTCGAGCCCATAGTGGCCGACGCCGGCATCGGTCGTCGCTTTGCCGGTTGCGCTCGTGGCCGTCGGCAGATCCTCCACATCGAAGCCGATGTGTTCGTACTTCGCCGCGAGCAGCACGGACCACGCCACCGGTGGCGGCGCTTTGTAGCCCTTCCAATGCGGAGACGCGTAGAGCCCCGGATGATCCGCGTGAACGTCACCGCCGAGCCACGCGTAGATCTCCGCGTAACCGCCGGAGCCGACGAAGCGTCCGCGCGCTCCACGCGCCCGCGCGACCGCGCCCAGGTTGCTCGTATCCTGGTACTCGCGCAGCTCGATCGACTGATGCAGATACTCGCCGCGCACGCCATAGCGCTCGAACAGCGGCACGTTGAGCTCGAGCGCGTACTTGCTTGTAGTGCCATCCGGGGCCAAATGCGAGCGGATGGCGTTGGCGCTGGCGTCTACGCCATTCGAGTAGTTCGAGTTGAAGATGCTGAGGCCGCTTTGGGTCGTCACGTTCGACAAGTCACCCTGTGTGGTGGCCGAGATCGAGGGCGCCGCGGCTCCGCCGATGTTGGTCGCCGTCTGGCGCCAGAACGAACCCCCGATCCAAACTTCGTCGAGCCAGGCGGGATGCTCGGGCAGCGCGCCGAGCGGCGATACCGTCACGCGGCCGATATATGCCGGATGGTTGTCGAGATTCTTGAAGTTCTGTCCGTCACCGTTGAAGACGCCGACGTGATAGCGAACGATATTGTGCGGCGCTTCGCCGAAAATCATGGCGCCCGCGTCGCGCGTGAGCGGCACCGCAAAGCGCACGGACGCAGAGCGCTCCATGAAGTCCGTGTAGTTCTCGGAGGTCTGATTCTCGAGTGAAAACGGCGCGTAGGTTTGGCCGAGCTCGAATTTCAAATACGGATTCGAGTTGTAGATGATCGAGGCGTCCGTCATCGTCGCGTATTGCCCGGCGGTGGGCAGACTCGCGAACTCCGCCTCGAAGCGAAAGTCGATCACCTTCGCGAACGTGCCGGCCACACCGAAGCGCGCGCGCCTGAGAAAGATCGTATTTCTTGGTCGCGGATCCGTGCTGCTGTTGGCCACTACGCCCGACGGCTTGTCCCCGCGGTTCAAGAACGTGTACGTGTCCACGTTCAAGCGACCCTTCGGGATGAGCACGAAGTCGTCGTTCGCGTCACGCAAGAAGAAATTCTTGTCCGAGTAGCCGGCGAGCGGGACTTCGGGTGCGTTGGGCGTGGCGGCCGACGCTGGAGGCTCTGCGGCGCGCTGAAGTTCGAGCTCGTGCA
>DASYCR010000451.1:0-1886 GCA_036500095.1 Polyangiaceae bacterium | reverse complement strand
GCCGTGAGGCGCGCGCGCGCGAGCTTGAGTAGCTGCTCTTTTACGTCGCGGTCGAGGGTCTTGAGCTTCGGGCGAGCTTGCTCGATGTCCGTGCCCAGGTTCACGGTGTACGTGACCGAGCCGCGCGCCAGGATGATGACGCCGTCTTGAGTGGCGTGCAGCTCCTTCGAGAGCTTGGGCGCGAGCAGGCGATCGGTGACCTGCACTTGCAAGCTCGGGATGCCGGCCGAGAGCTCGCGCAGGTAGCTCGCGACCTCGGTGCGGACCTCGTTCACGTCCGGGAAAAACGCGACGACCTTCACGGGTTCGGCCAAGCTCGCCGCGATCTTGCGGGTGGCTTCGCTCGGCCGTGAGGTCTTAAAATAGGAGTAATCCGCCTTCCAGGGCAGTCCGCCCGCCGCATACACGAGGAGCGAGCCGTAAATTGCAGCTAGCACGAGCGTCAGGCCGGCGTTGGCCGCAGCGCGCACGCGACGACTCTCCGGTCGCTCGGCGCGACGCATGGGCCAGAGCGCGGTCTCGGCGAAGAGCATCGGCACCAGGCTGACCGCGACGAGCGCAATCCAAAGGACGCGCAGCACCCCCAGCACGTGATCCTTGGTCGGGCTCGCGAGCTTGCTCAGACCGAGCTTGTCCGCGCCGCTGTCGGTCGTGGCGAAGTAGATCGCGACGGCGACGAGACCCGCGAGCGAGAGCAACGCGAGCAGCGACTCGATCGATTTGCGCTCGCCTCCACTCTTGAAGCGTGGTGAAAAACGCAAACCCGTGGCTGCGACAATGGCGAGCAGCCCGAGCGCCGTCGCGGCGCCCGCGCCTTTGTCCAAGCCGGAGAGCACGCGCTCGCCGATGAACACGAGCACCATGCCGGCCGCGTAGAGCGGGAAAATCCAGCTTGGTGCAGCGCCACTGAAGCTCGACGCGATGGGCGCCGCGCTCGGCTTACGATCGGGCGTTTCGTTCAGCGCCATCGTCGAGCCTCCAGCACTTTGGTGGCAGCGAGCAGAAAGAAGTAAGTGACCATCAGGTAGTACACGACGCGATCGAACTGGAGCGTGCCGCTCATGAACGGGTGATAATTTTCGTGGTGCAGGGCGAGCCCGGCGAGGAAGGTGTTGAACGGCGGATCCACCGCCCGCGCGACGATCCAGAGCGTGAGCAGCGGCGCCAAGATGACCGCGCCGATGATGAAGGCCACCACCTGCGAACGAGCGAGCGAGGACGCGAACAAGCCGATTGCCGTTACGGCACCGCCGAACAAGATCAGCCCGATGTAGCCGACCACGATGTGGCCAACGCTCACCTTGCCGCGGATGTGCAGCATCAGCGGCATATAGAAGGTGAGCAGATTCATCAGCGTGACCATGCCGAACGCGGACAAGAACTTGCCGGCGACGATGTCGCGGTCACGGATGGGCGCGGTGTTGAGCAACGTGATCGTGCCCGACTGGCGCTCTTCGGCGAGCAAGCGCATCGAAAGCAAGATCGCGGCGCCCATGGTGGGAGCCGTGGCGTTATAGAAGAACTGCTGCAGCACTTGCGCGGAGAGCAGCTTCTGATCGATGCCGGACTGCCAGTAGAACAGGATGCCGTCGACGAGCAGCGCGGCGGCGATGATCGCCGAGCCGAGCGGCGAGCGTAGGTAGGTGTACAGCTCACGCCGAGCGATGGTCAGGGCTCGCATCAGGATTGCCCCTCGGTGGAGGTCGAAGCAGCGACCGGCTCCGCATTGGCTGCGGCTGCAGCAGCGTCTGCGTCTGCCTGTTTCTTCTTGCGCCGTTTGCGCCCGGACTGCTCGCCGCCTTCGCCGAGCAGCTCTAGGAACATGCTTTCTAGCTCTCTTTCCCGGGCAAGCTGTAAAATCCCGAGGCCGGCTTGAACCAAGCTGC
>DASYCR010000450.1:0-4768 GCA_036500095.1 Polyangiaceae bacterium | reverse complement strand
CGAACCACACGACGCGAGCACGACTGAGCTTACGACTTGCAGCGGTGCCGCCGGGTCCGGCGCTGCGGGTGCGAGCGCAGGTGGCAGTGCCGGCAGTGGGAGCGCGGGCACGGCTGGCGCCGGCACTGGCGGGGCTGCCGGCGCGGGGCCGTAGGCTAAGTCAGCGCGCGACGTCGGGCGGCGACACGAGCAAGGCGTTCTGCCCCGCATCTGAATCGCTGGCCGGCGACGTGGGCGGAGCGCCGAACCGGATCGCCTGGACGAACACGAACGGCTTGCTGAGCACCGCCGGGAAGACGAGCCGTGCGATCACCGCCTGCGCGCAGCGCGTTACGAGCGCATCCGGAAAGCGAGACTCGGCTTCCTCGATGCGATGCACGGTCCCGTCGCTCTCGAGTATCACCGTCAACGCGAGACGCCCCCACAGTGTGGGGTCGCGCGCGAGCGCCTGCTCGTAGCATTGAGCGATGGCCGTGCTCTCGTGTGCGATCAAGGACGTCGTTCTTAAGGCATCGAATGGTGCCTCGTCGGCGTTGGGCGTTGCTTCTGGCGCGTCCGGTGGGGGACCGTCGCCGGGCCAGAGACGAATCGAGGCGACCAGCTCGATTCGTCTCGGCGGGCGCGCTGTGAATTTCAGCTTCTGTGTGACATTGAGCAGGCAAGCGACCACGTCGCGGCCGCTCAGCTTGCTGTCGAGCACGCGCACTTGAGGACGCGTCCACGCGCCGAGACCGACAGCGAAAGCCGCGTCTCTCCCTCCAGAGCGGGGGCATCGCGGAGCCCTGCTTCGAAGCAGTGTCGAAATGGCCAGTACCCTAGGCTCCGCAGCTGCGCCTGGATCTGATCGAGCGCGCGGGCCACGGTCGCAGGTTGCGGACGCCCGTCAGTCGCGCGCACGTCGACGACGACGCGCGGCACGGGCTGATAGGCTGGTGAAACCGCCGCGCTGCGAGTCCGCCGCGAGCCTCCCTCGTTCCAGAGCGCGAGGCTCCGGTCGGGTTGCGCAGGCGGATGATCGCTCGAGGCGTAGCTCGCGTCGAACGCGACCGCCCCGGCGACCGGCGTGGCCGAGCCGCCTACAGTTGGAGCGCTCGCCTCGTCCTGCGGCGCTCGGATTGCAAGGCCGGAGTCGACCATCGACGTCGGAGCCGGGACTCTCGAGCCGTCTTGCGGTGCCGCAGTCGTGGGGGCGCTGACCGCGTGGGTCAGCCCGCAGCTCACGATCGATCCAACGTAGAAAGCGCCAAGCGCCGCTTTCCGGAGACTCCACGGGGCGAAAACCAGGCTCACGACTTGCTCGCTTTACCGCGTGCCAAAAGCGGAGGAAAGTCGCAGCACTCGCAACGGAGGCAGCGCGGATGAGTGATGACGCAAACGACGGCTTGGGCTTCGAACATGGCGAGGGCTTCGTTGCCGGAGAAATCTCGGGCGGGCTCGGTCTAGGACCCCTCGAAACACAATACGAGGAGTTGTTCGCGGAGGCCCTGGCCGACGGCGTCATCACGCCGGAGGAGCGGGCTCGACTGGAGAAAGCGGCGGACAATCTCGGGATCGATCGCCAGCGCTTGCTCCGGCTCGAACAAGCGATGGTCGCGGCCTACCAAACGCGTCACCGGGTGCAAATCGTCGAGCAATACGAGGACGCCGCTCCGTCGCTCGCGCCGCTGCGCGTGGAGGCCGAGGGCGACGCGGGACGAACATTGCTCCTGAAGCGTATCGAGATCTTGGAAGCGCGCGTGCGTGACCTCGAGGGTGAACTCCGCAAGGCGCAAGCGGCGATCAACGTCGAGGTCGACCTGACGGAGATCGAGAGCGCTGCCTTCGATGCATCGGAAGATCCCGAAGAGATCTGGCGGCGTGTGCGGCGGGATCCGAAAAATCCCGATGGCTACCGCGCTCTCGCGCGCATTTACGCGGCGCGCGAGGAGCTCGATCGACGTTTTTGCACGGCCCGCGTGCTGTGCGCGCTCGGCGCCGCGTCGGGGGAGGAGACGGCGCTAGTCGACAAGTATCGGACGGAGACGCTGATCGCCCCGCGCGCGAGCGTCTCCGCGTCGGGTTGGACGGACCTTTTGATCCATCCCGAGCAAGAGTTGCTGACGGGTCAGATCTTCGCGTTGATCGCGCCTGCCGTACTCGTCGGTCGTGTCACGTCACTACGTCGCGACGGCAAGCTGCATCAGCCCGCGCCGAGTGCGAAGCAAGATCCCGCCAAGGCGACCATCACGGCCGTGCGCGCGGTGCCCTGGGCGGCGTCTTTGCTCGGTCTGGCGGCGCCGACCCTGTACGTCGACAAGGATCGCGACGTCGGCTACGAAACCATCCCGGGCGTGCCGCCGTACACGATCATCGGCAAGCGCGTGCTCTCTGGCCGCAGCCAGCTCGAACACGCCTTTCTGGTCGGACGACACTTGTCCTCGTACCGACAAGAGCACTTTGTGAAGACGTTGTTCAGCGCGGTGCCCGATCTCGAGGACCTGTTTCTGGCCGCGCTCACGATTGGCAACCCGGGCCTGCCGATCGCCGAGGACATGCGCCGCCGCGTCGCGCCGATTGCGCAGGCCATTCACCCGATGCTCGAGTCGCCGCAGGTCGACGCCCTGCGTGGTTGTTTCTTGCGGTTCGTGGAGGAAGGTGGCCGCACCAATTTGCAACGCTGGAGTAGCGCGACCGAGAAGACGGCGTGCCGCGTTGGTTTCTTACTATGCAACGATGTGTCTGCTGCGCTCGGGTTGCTGGAAAAAGACGAGGGCGCCGACGGTGAGCTCGGCAAAGATCTGTTAGCGTTCGCAGCGAGCGAGCGCTACTTCAAGCTGCGCCGTCAGCTCGGGATCGCGATCGACCAGAATTGATGCTCGGAAACGCGGGATGACAGAGGACGTCTTTGGGATCGTTGGCAGCGTCATTGCCGGCGCCTATCACGTCGAGCGAGTCGTGGCCGAAGGTGGCTTCGGCGTGGTTTATCGCGCACATCACGGTGGGTTTCGCGCGAGCGTCGCGCTCAAGTGCTTGAAGATCTGGGCGCAAGAGCCGCGCCAGCAGGCGTTCTTCCTCGAACAATTTCAAGCTGAGGCCGAGCTCCTGTTTCGGCTCTCCGCGAGTTTGCCCACGGTGGTACGACCGCTGCATGCCGATTCGTTCACGGCCAAGGACGGTCGCTTCGTGCCGTACATGGTGCTCGAGTGGCTAGAGGGACAAACGCTCGATGCGATGATTCAAGAGCGCATTGGCTCCGGCCAGCAGCCGTTTCAGCTCCGCAAGTTGATGCGCTTGCTCTCACCGGTTGCGCGTGCCCTGGAGCGCGCGCACAATTTCCAGGGTCCCGACGGTCCGATCTCGATCGTGCATCGCGACCTCAAGCCTGAAAATATTTTCATCGCCGACGTGGCGGGCGAGCAGATCGTCAAGATCCTCGACTTTGGCATCGGCAAAGCCAAGAGCGTCGCCAGCCAAGTTGCCGGCCGCATGAGCCAACAGGTGGGTGGCGAGGTGGCGTTTTCGCCGGCGTACGGCGCGCCCGAGCAGTGGGCACCCAAGCGCCTCGGCCAGACGGGGCCTTGGACCGACGTGTGGGGCTTGGCGCTCACGATGGTGGAAGCGATGACGGGTCGTACCGTCATCCTCGGCGATCAAGCGGCCATGATGGGGACCGCGCTGGACCTCGTCCGGCGTCCGACGCCTCGCAATGAAGGTGTCGAGGTGCCCGACGAGGTCGAGTCCGTTTTCGAGCGCGCCTTGGCGGTCGACCCGCGCGTGCGGCAGTCGGACGTAGGCGTATTTTGGAACGAGCTCGAGGCTGCTATGCGGCTGCCCAAGGACGAACTGGCGGCCGGCTTGCGGCGAGATGCACGCGCTGAAGACGGCGGTGGGACGCGCGTTGAGCGCATTGAACTCAAGGGTGTGAGCTCGCGTCCGCCTCCGGCGCTGAGTTCGCGGCGGGGGGCCGCCCCTGCGGCGGACAGCGAGGAGCTCGAATTCGATCCTTCGAGTGTGCCGCGCCCGCAAGGTCTCGCCGGGCCCTTGCCGAGCCTCGGTCACGCCGTGCCCGAACTCGACTTCGACGCCCCGCCGACGTCAAAGCGCGCGTCCACGCCGCCGCCGGCCGCGACTAGCCCACTACTCGAGTTCGACGAAGCATCGAGCCCTTCGGCAAGCGGCGCGCTGGATCTCGATCTGGCCGACGACGATCCAATCGCGCACCGCACTGGTAAATCAGGCCAGTTTGCTGCAACGAGCGTGAGGAACTCGCCGCTGCCGCCGGCTGCCCGCGTGAGCGCTCCCCCGGAGGCACGGAGCACTCCGCCGGAACCCATGCGGCGGGTATCGTCTGTGCCTCCTGGGAAGAGGGTCGATTCGCTACCGGTTTTGCCGAATGCTGCTCCGCCTAGTGTGGCAAGCTCTTCATCGCTCGCGCCGTTCAGTCGGGCTCCGTCGGGGAGGCTGCCGTCCGTGATGCCCATGCTGGAAGAGCGGCCCTTCAGCAAACGCGTCGTGCCTGCCGCGATGGTCGTCGCAGCGGCGATCTTGATCGCCCTGCTCGACCCGCTCTACGCAGCCATCAACGGTGAAGTGTTGCTGATCCTCGGCATGCGTCTCGGCGTGCTGGCGGGCGCGCTCCTGCTCCTCGGCGTGGGGCTCGGTGTCCGCGAGCTCGTCCGTGAAAGCAGCGACGACTGACTCGAAAGGATCTCGTCATATGAGCAAGCGGTCGACGAAAACCAAACGCAAGAACAACTTGAAATCGTCAACGGACGACAGAGCAGGCTCA
>DASYCR010000449.1:0-4092 GCA_036500095.1 Polyangiaceae bacterium | reverse complement strand
TCGGCGGGGCGCGCCGCCAGCCGCGTCCCGTAGCTTGTGGGGTAGATGATCCGGCTCGATCAGCGCACCGCGGCAGAGCACGACCGCGCGCTCGATCGCGTTTCTGAGCTCGCGCACGTTGCCCGGCCACGCGTAGCGCTCGAAGACTTGCAGCGTCGCGGGCGAAAGGTCCGGCGCAGCGCGCTCGACCTGCAGGCAGGCCCGGCGCAAGAACAGCCGCGCGAGCGGCGCGAGCTCGCTCCGGCGCTCGCGCAACGGAGGAATCACGAGCGTCATCGTGTTGAGCCTAAAGTAGAGATCCTCGCGAAAGGTGCCCGCGGACACCGCCTCGTCGAGGTCGCGATTCGTCGCCGCAATCACGCGCACGTCGACGTCGCGAGGCGTGCGAGCGCCCACGCGCAGCACCTTGCGCTCTTCCAGCACCCGGAGCAGCTTGGGCTGAACCGAAGGCGACAATTCCCCGACCTCGTCGAGAAAGATGCTGCCGCCCGAGGCCGCTTCGAACAGGCCCGGGCGTGCCTGGAGCGCGCCGGTGAACGAACCGCGCTCGTGCCCGAACAGCTCACTTTCCAACACCGAGTCGAGCAAGGCGGCGCAGTTCAGGGTCACGAAAGGCCCGCGCGCGCGCGGCGAGAGCCGGTGGAGCGCCTGCGCCACGACCTCTTTGCCGACGCCCGTTTCGCCCAGCAAGAGCACGCTGATCTGCGACTCGGCGGCGCGCGCGAGCTGCTCGTGCAGCTCACGCATCGCCGGATCGTCGACCACGATCCGCTCCTCTTTGTCGCTCGCATCCGGCTGCTCGACGACGCGGCGCACCACCGCGGTGATCGCGCCGAAGCCCATCCAGTCCCCCGGCGCGAGCTCGGCCGACTCTCCGGCAAGCTGGCGCACGTTCTCGGTCGCTCCGGATTCGACGCTCTCGCGTGGATCGCGCAGCGACGTCCCGTTGGAGCCCCCGAGATCCTCGAGGCGGAGCGGGGGCCCGAGGTGCAGGCGCGCGTGGCGGCGAGACACCGACGCGTCGTCGAGCTTGACGTCATTACCGTCCTCGCGACCAATCGAGAGCGAGCCGCTTGCCGGTAGCTCGATCACGCGAATGCCGTCCAGCGTGAGCACTGCAAGTTCGTAGCGGCTCGTCATTCCAGCTCCGGACTCACGCGAGGCAATTCGACTCGAGCATAATCACGCGCTGCGCCCAATCACAAGTCGCGGCAACAGCGCGCGCCCGTCGAGTAGTCGAAGTAGCTCGAGCCGTGGGAGGAGATTTTCGCGTCGCAGCCCTTGGTGGTCGGGCGCGCGTAGAAACCGCCCAGGAACATTTCTTCGTCCACCCACTCGTCGAGGTTGCCGACCATGTCGAAAATACCGTCTTCGCCCCACTTGCTCTCGCAGCTTGCCGTCTCGCCCGTGAGCCGCAACAGCGGGTCGTCGCCCTCCAGCACCAGGTTGAGCCGCGGATCGAGCAAGCCGATGGAAGACGCGGCGTGCAGCACGTAGCCCGGATGGATCGCGCGGTGCACGTTGCAACGACCGGCGCGAAACGCGTCACCGTACGGGAAATCGCGGTCCTTTTCACCGCGGCACGCCGTCACCCATTCATCGCGCGTGCAGAGCCGCTTGCCCGCGTTCTCGCAGGCGAGCTTGGCCAGATGGTACGAGAGGTACGCTTGCGGAACCACGGCCGCGCGTGACTCCGCGCGCGGCTCGAAACTCGGCCCGCGCTCGGCAGCCGGCAGCTCGGGCAGCGGAAACGCGCGCGCCGCGGCGTCGCCGAACAGCCAGCGCTGCACGAGCCAGCTGTCACGCACGCTGCTGGCGAGCTTCGAATTGGGCGGATAAAATGCTGAAAATGCCGCGCCCGTGCGCGAGTCCACCGTGCTGATTTCCCAGCGATCGACGCAAAAGCCGTGCACGCGCACCATCTCGCTCGGACAACGCAAGTCGCCCTTGCTCTTCGCGCGCGCCACGGGCAGCGCGAGACCGAGCACGCTCGAAGCGAGCCCGAAGAGGACGAACGGCAGGAGCTTACGCACACGCCTTGGATAGCCGTTTTGGGCAAAGCGAGCTAGTAGTCCGAGCGAACTAGGTTGGCCTTGCGCCGTCAGGTGTAGGTGCTCAGCTTGGCTGCATGGAACTCGGAACCGTGATGACGGAAGGCAGCGAACGCGAGCGGCTCGTCGAACGCATCGTCGCCACGACGCACATTCATGACGCGCGGATTCTCAACGCGTTCCGCGCCGTGCCGCGCCATTTGTTCGTGCCGGAGGCGCTGCAGCACGCGGCTTACGAGGACCGCGCGTTGCCGCTCGCCGAGGATCAGACGATCAGCCAGCCGAGCATGATCGCGCTGATGCTGGCGGAGCTGCAATGCGGCCCTGAGCAGCGCGCGCTCGAGGTCGGCGCGGGCTCGGGCTACGCCGCCGCGCTGCTCGCGCAGTTGGTGCGCGAGGTCGACGCGATCGAGCTGCGACCGGCGCTGGCCGAGCGAGCCCGGCTCACGCTGAAGCGCGCCGGGATCGCCAATGTCCGGCTGCACGTCGGAGACGGCAGCGCGGGTCTCGCCGAGCGCGCGCCGTTCGACGCGATCCTGGTCTCGGCGGGCGCCGAGCGCGTGCCCGAGTCGTTGCTCGACGAGCTCGCGCCGAACGGTCGCATCACGATCCCGGTCGGCGACGAGCACGCGCAAAAGCTACGCACCGGGTTCAAGCTGCCCGCGGGCTCGCTAAAGTGGCGCGAGTCGATACCCTGTATCTTCGTGCCGCTGGTTACGCCGAGCCGACCGTGCGCGTCGTGAACGACATCGGCGTGACGCCCAGCCGACCATAGGCGAAGCTCCACAGCTCGGAGCTCGCGACGTCGAAGACGGTGGCGGCCGTGACGTCGCTCGGCAACCAACTACCGAAGCGGATTTCATTCGCCAGCTGCTTGGGCGCCCAGCCTGCATAACCCACTAGGGTTATCAAGCTTTCAGGCGCGCCTTTTTCCGCAATCTGCTCGAGCGCCTTGCGCGACGCGCTGGCGGTGATGCCGGGCGCGACCTCGAACTGATCCTCGACGCCCGCCAAGCGTTCCTCGCTGCGATAGAGCAGCCAGACCTGATCGCTCGCGACCGGTCCGCCCACGCGCGCGCTGCCGGGCAGCTTCTGTGACGGCTCGAGTCCCGCGCGGCGCACGAGCTCGTCGAGCGACATCGACGTGCGACCGTTGAGCACCCAGCCGAACCCGCCCTCGTCGCCGTGCGCGGCGAGCAGCACGACCGAGCGATCGAAATTCGGGTCCCCGAGCCGGGGGGCCGCGAGCAGTAGGCCGGGTGCGAGCATGGAGTTCATTGGCCGCTCGCTCAGTCTACGCCCGGCGGCGCGGACGTCGAATCCCGGGTTGAGGCAGGCTTCGACCGTCCCAGATTGCGCGTCCCTGCCCCGCATTTCCCGCGCCCGGCGCCACTCGGGCCGATATCCCCTATTTTTCCAGTGCGGTTTGCTGATAGAGTCGCGCCGTCGATGCGCGTCACATTTCATGGGGTTCGAGGCTCGGTGCCAGCGCCGGGGCCGCTAACCGCCCGCTACGGCGGTAACACGTCGTGCGTGGACGTGCGCTTGGCGGACGGCACCGTGCTCGCGCTCGACGCGGGCACGGGGCTGCGCACGATGGGCAACGCATTGCTCAAAGAGGGGCGCGCTTCGCCCGTGCACTTGCTCTTGTCCCACACGCACTGGGATCACGTGATGGGCCTGCCGTTCTTCGGCCCGCTCTGGAACAAAGAAAACCACATCTACGTGTGCCCGCTGGCCAACGACGCGCAGGAGCTTTTTCAGCGCAACATCTTCAACGACATTCACTTCCCGGTCAGCGTCAACGACATCCCCGCGCGGATGGAGGTCATGAAGGCCGACACCGCGACCTGGCGCATCGGCTCGGCCACGGTCAGCCGCATCATGCTCAACCACCCCGGCGGCGCGCAGGGTTTCCGGATCGACGACGACGGCGGTGTCTCGCTCGCCTACCTCACGGACAACGAGCTCAAGTCGTCCAACGCGGTCGTCTCGGTCGAAGAGCTTGCACGCTTCGCCGCCGGCGTCGACATCCTGATTC
>DASYCR010000448.1:0-2360 GCA_036500095.1 Polyangiaceae bacterium | reverse complement strand
TCCTGTCCTTGTCCGAGGAGAACCTGCCCTCGGAGGTTTGGTGTGAGACCGCGGGCTTCGCGTTGAAGCTCGACGCGCACGGCAATACGTCGTGGAGTCGGGCGCTCGGTCCGATGCGTGAGCTCACCGGCGTGACGTCGGACTCGGCTGGAGACGTGATCGTGTCCGGGGCATTGCCGGGGAACGTCTCGCCGTACCAGCTCTCGTTCTTGACGAAATTGGATGCCGGCGGGGCCCAGCTTTGGCAACGCAGTGAGTGGCCTGCGACGGGGATCGGTTCCGGCAATGGAGTCGTGGTCGACGCGTGCAACGACATACTTTGGTCCGTGAGCGTGCTCCCCACGATCGGTGACGACAAGCAACCCTACATCGCAAAACTCTCACCCTGAGGCAACCTCACATGTGCGGTATCGTTGGTTATCTTGGCACCCAAGAAGCAGGTCCCATCCTGCTCGACTGCTTGAAACGCCTGGAATATCGAGGCTACGACAGCGCGGGACTCGCGCTGCATTTGCCGGGCGGTATAGACGTCACGCGCAGCACGGGCCGGCTCACGGGGCTGCAAGCGAAGCTCGCAGAGCTGAACGGCCACGCCGCCGCTGCGCAGCTCGGGATCGGCCACACACGTTGGGCAACCCACGGCCGTCCCAGCGAGCAGAACGCGCATCCGCACAGCAGCCCGGACGGCAAGATCGTCGTCGTGCACAACGGTATCTTCGAGAATTTCCGAGAGCTCCGAGCGGAGCTGTCGCTGCACGGCGTGACACCGGTCTCGCAAACCGACACCGAGTGCTTCCCGCTCTTGATGCACGTGTTGATGAAGAGCGGTCTCGGCTTCGAGGAGGCGTTCGCGGCGGCGATCAGCCGCATGGACGGCAAGTACGCGCTCGCCTGTCTGCACGCCGATCACCCGGGCAAGATGTTGCTGGCTCGCTCAGGCCCGACGTTGGTGGTCGGCGCCGGTGACGGTGAGTACTTCGTCGCCTCGGACGTGGCGCCCTTGCTCCCCCATACGCGTGACGTCGTATTTCTGGAGGACGGTGACGTGGCCGCCCTGACCAGCGACGGCTTGCGCATACTCGATCGCAGCCAGCGACCGGTCGAGCGCGCACCGCTGCACATCGACTGGGAATCAGGCGCAGCCGAGCTCAACGGCTACCAGCACTTCATGCGCAAGGAGATCTTCGAACAACCCGCGGTGCTGGAGCGCACGCTCGAGGCGCATCTGGTGGGCGAAGAAGTCGCGCTCGGCCTCCCACAACTGGAAGACGCGTGGGCGAACGTCGAGCGCATCTCCATTTTGGCCTGCGGCACGTCTTGGCACGCCGGCTTGGTGGGAAAATTCTTGATCGAGCAGCTCGCGCGCGTGACCGTCGAGGTCGACTACGCGTCCGAGTACCGCTATCGCTCGCCACTCGTCTCCCCAAAAACTCTCGCTCTTGCCATCACGCAGAGCGGTGAGACCGCCGACACGCTCGCGGCGCTACGCGAGGCGAGCGCGCTCGGTGCCCGCACGCTCGCGATCTGCAACGTGGTTGGCTCGCAGATTACGCGCGCGGCCGAAGGCGCGCTGATCACGCGCGCCGGACCCGAGATCGGCGTGGCGTCGACCAAGGCGTTCACCACGCAGCTCGCGCTGCTCGCCCTGCTCGCGATCCGCATCGGACGCGCTCGTGGAACCCTGGACGAGAACGCGAGCCGAGAGCTGGTCCGCGCGCTCAGGGCGTTGCCCGCCCAGCTCGAGCGCGTACATGGACTGGAGAGCCAGATCGAGACCATCGCCATGCGCTACTATTCGGCGCGGAACGCGCTCTACCTCGGGCGCGGCACGCTCTACCCGATCGCGCTCGAAGGCGCGCTAAAACTCAAGGAAATCTCGTACATTCACGCCGAGGGCTACCCCGCCGGCGAGCTCAAGCACGGCCCGATCGCCTTGATCGACCGGGACATGCCCGTGATCGCCCTGATGCCGAACGATCGCAACCGCGAACGCACCCTCAGCAACTTGCAAGAGGCAGCCGCGCGCGACGCCAAGATCATCGCGCTCGTGAGCGAAGGCGACCGCGCGCTCGACGACGTCGCGGACGCCGTGCTCGAACTGCCCGAGACGCACCCGAGCCTCGCGCCGATCCTGTACGTCGTGCCGCTTCAACTCTTCGCCTACGAGGTCGCCGTGCTGCGAGGTTGCGACGTGGACCGCCCGCGGAATCTCGCGAAGTCCGTCACGGTCGAGTAGGAGAGGCAAAGGCAGGGCTGGAGGGGGTGCTTGGGGCAGAGAGGCAGAGGCAGAGGCAGAGGTTGGGGCAGAGGTTGGGGCAGGGGCAGAGCGTGAGGTTGGGGCAGGGGCAGAGCGTGAGGTT
>DASYCR010000447.1:0-2807 GCA_036500095.1 Polyangiaceae bacterium | reverse complement strand
TGAAGAAGGGCTGTTCCAAGACGAACGCGTCGCTTTGCGGGGCGGCTGCCCACCCCTTCGGGTATGTCGAAGCGCCACCTGCTCCCCGGGAAACGCGGGCGCAAGACTCTTGATCGATCGACTTGGCCTTTCGCGGACCCTAGCGTCCACGGCGCGGCGCGGCCTGGTGAGCCGCCGCACATGTCCCGACATGGGACTGGCGAGCGTGATGGGCTTTTCGACCGCACGTGCCGAGGTGGCATTCGCGCGCACGGAGGTAGGGTCGGACGGTTCGATAGTGACTTTTGTCGGATATTGCTCGGAGACTACACGGCGTTCGTGTCTGTAGTAGCGTCCGGCCGCTGCCACCGCAGTCAGACAAGGAGAGGCGCGTGAGGGCTCTGTTCTTTTGGTGTTTGTGCGCGTTCGCCGCGCTGCTCGCGACCGAACCAGTACGCGCAGCGGAGTCGACAACGCCCGCGGGCGCCCCAGCCGCCGCGGCTCCCGCGCCGACCGGTGACGGGGCTCCAGCGTCCGCCGCGCCGGACGACGCGCAGCAACGTCAGGACGCCAAGGATCATTTCTTGCGCGGCATTCAGCTGGCAAAAGAGACGAGCTGGGACGCGGCGCTCGCGGAGTTCATGGCTTCGCGTGACTTGCATCCGACGCGCGCCGCCCTCAGCAACGCCGCCGTGTGTCTGCGCAACCTCAAACGCTACGCTGAGGCGTACGCGATGTACAACGAGTTCCTCCAAAAATTCGGCGAGAGCGCGCCGCCCGACGAGAAGGCAGCGGCGCAGACCGCTCTCGGCGAGCTCCGCGCGTACCTGGGGGAAGTCGACGTGGAGAGCACGCTGACTGGCGCCACCGTGGTCGTCGATGGTCAACCACAGGGCATCACGCCGCTGCCTGCACCGATCCAAGTCAACGCCGGCACGCATTCCGTGCGCGTCTCCAAAGACGGCTTCGAGACGTTCGAGGCTCAAATCGTGGTGGCCGGCAAGCAGCGCAAGTCCGTGAGCGCGACGCTGCGCGCGCTCAGCCGCTCCGGAAATCTCTCGGTGTCGGACGCGGAGGGCCGCAAACTCAGCGTGCTGATCGACGGCGCCGCGGTCGGCGAGACGCCGTGGCAAGGCGCGCTCGGTCCGGGCCAGCACTCGGTCGCGCTGCGCGGCGAGGGTGGTCTCGGCACCGCGCCGAGCGCGGCCACCGTGAAAGAAGGCGAGACGGTCACGCTCTCGCTCAGAGCCGAGAAGCTCGACGCCGAGCTACGCATCGAGCCCACGCCGTCCAATGCGCGCGTGTTTCTCGACGGCGTGCCGGTCGGTACCGGCGTTTGGCAGGGGCCGCTCAAGAGCGGCGCGCACCGCGTGGAGGTGATGGCGGACGGCCACGTCGCCTCCAGTCAGAACATCACGGTCGCGGGCGGCAAGCAACAAGCCGTGCAAGTGACGCTCGAGCGGGACCTGTCGAGTCCGATCTGGCACGCGGGTTTCGTGACCCATCCGTACTTGGAGGTCGTTGGCGGGCTCGCGATCGTGCCGAGTTTGAACGGCGACGCGCAAAAGGCGTGCGATTCCAAAGTGACCGATCCCACGGGCCAGCAGGTTTCCGGCTGCGGCAGTCACTCGTCGTCGCTGGGACCACTCCTCGGCTTGCGTGGCGGCTATGAGTTCGCCAAGGGGCTCGGCGTCGAGCTGTTCGTCGGCTATTTTTCGTCGAGCGCGAAGGAGCAGCGCAGCGTCGTAGCTCATGGTGACACGAGCGTTGCCCCCGCCGCGACGCCCCCACCCGGCATCGATCCGAACGGGCTCTACTCGTCCAACTACAAGGACTCGACCTCGCTCAAAGCGCCCTTCGCTGCGCTCTCCGTCAGCTATCGCTTTCTCGAGAAGACTCCGCTCACCTTCCGGGTCTGGGCTGGCGTCGCGCGCGGCACGGCGGACAGCAGCAACAGCGGCACGTTCAGCGGCGTCTACAACGCGGGCGGCGCGATGACTCCGTTCAGCGCAGCGCTCTCGATTCCCGAGGTCGCGGCGCACGTCTGGCTGCCGGTCCTCGGTCCAGAGGCGCGCTTTGGTCTGCGCTTGACCAAGAGTCTCACTGCGGATCTCGGCGTCGCTTTTTTGTGGGTGCTGCCCGGTAGCTCTCCGCGCGTCGGAGACAACGGTGCGAGTGGCAACGGCAACTCACGGCGCGGGCTCGTCACCACCCCCGGCACGCCGCCCACGCAGGTGCTCGCGAGCTTGCCCAAGGAAGACGCGCTCGGCACGTTTTTGGTGATCGCGCCCACGGCCGGCGTGCGGATGGATTTCTAAATCGCGGTTTACCCTGTCAACAAGGGGGGGGCGTGAGGCAGGGGTAGAGTTCGAGGGTGCTCGGGGCAGAGGTTGAAGGGGGAATGCCTCTCAGAACTCGTCCGTCTTCTCGGAGAGCCCGGTGGCTTTCGCCGTTGGCTTGGGTTTCGTGTCGGGTTTGTCGGACGGCGCGGAAGCCCCCTTTTTGCTTGCCACAGCTGCGGCTGCGCCAGGCCGGCCGAGGGCAACGGGCGCGGCAGTGCGCGGTGCCGAGTCGAGCACGGGCGCGACGGCGGGCGCCGCGACGGGCAGCGAGACCTCCTGCGGCAGAAGGCCGCCCGCGGTGACCGCGACGGACTGCTCGAGTGTTTTGCCGTTCAGGGAGAGACGCACGCTGTGCACCGAACCCGGCGCCCCGCTGATCTCCACCTTGCCGTCGATCACGGTCATCAGCTGGCGATCGACGAGCACCTCGACTCCATCGGGTTTGACGAGCAGGGAAAAATGCGCGGCGTCCGCGCTCGCCGGCGG
>DASYCR010000446.1:0-2253 GCA_036500095.1 Polyangiaceae bacterium | reverse complement strand
TCGGCCGCGATGCGTCGTTCTTTGATGCCCGTGCGCTCGGCGATCCACTCGTCGGAGGTGTCGACGATCTGTTCGAGTTCGGCGTTTTTCATCACGCGCGCC
The DNA here is from genome assembly GCA_036500095.1 of Polyangiaceae bacterium. Classification (GTDB taxonomy): domain Bacteria; phylum Myxococcota_A; class Polyangia; order Polyangiales; family Polyangiaceae; genus PMG-095. Next base: position 2,151 of record DASYCR010000446.1, on the reverse strand, counting down.
GGCGCGTAGGCGCCGACGCCGAGAATCCGACTTTTGGGGCGCTGCTCGGACGACATTCGACTCGCGGAGGCTCGCTTTGGAATCTCGGACTAGCCCCGAACCGCCCTCGCTGATCGCGGGCGGGCCGCGGTTAGCCCTCGGACGGCTCGGTCTTGACGACCGCGCGGCCCTTGTAGAAACCGCACGCGGCGCACACGCGGTGCGGCACGGTCGGTGCGGAGCAATTGGTGCAAGGCACCAGGTTGGGCGCGCTCACCTTGTCGTGATTGGCGCGGCGCATCTTGCCTTTGCTGCTGCTGAGTCGGCGCTTGGGTACGGCCACGAGGCTTACTCCTTGCTCTTGTCTTGTTTCAGGGAAATGCGGCGCTTGAGGTCCGCTAAAGGTTTGAGTCGCGGATCGATGACGGCACTTTCCGTCGGGCCCGCGGAGGGCGGAGCGATAGCGGGACCTTCGGGCGAAGGCAAGTCCGAACGCCTTGGAAATAGCGGCACCTCGAGTAAGAGGAACTCCCTGAAGAAGGAATCCAGCTCGATTTGGCTGCCTTCGAAGGTGTCCTCGGCGACGTCCTCCGCGCTGAGCTCGCTGTCCGAATCTTCCTCGGTTCGCCCTTTTTTGCCTTTTGGGCCGACCTCGCCGCGGCGTTTGGGCGCAACGCGCCGGCCGTTGCTCTCGCTCGGTTCCCGGGGCGCGAGCAGCAGAAAGATCTCGGGTCGGAGCTCGATCTCGATCGGATCGAGCGTGACCACGCAGGCCACGCTCACGCGCGCTTCCGCGCGGCCGCGCACCATCACGTCGCGTCCGCTCTTGGACAGCTCCACGCTGGCCGTGCCGGGGCCGAGCGGTGTCGCTTGAGCCTCGGCCAGGGTTTTCCGCAGCCACGCCTCGTCCAGCGAGAACACGATGCTCCTCGGGCCGCGCTCGAGATCGCTCAACGGGACGACGAAACTAGGCTTTGTCACGAGCAGCGAGGCTAGCCGTAGCTCAGGAGCTCGAATCAAGCAAAGGAGCCCGCGATTTGTCGCTGATCGCACGGCTGTCGGGGCAGATTTGAGGCCAGAAGTCCTGATAGCGTGGCGGCGTGATCAAGCTTCCCGAGGGCAGCAGACGTCGCAGGCTCGCGATCGCCGGCATCCTCTACGCGCTCAGCACGATCGTCTTTCTGATCTGCGCAGCGCAGGACACCTTGCACGGCCACACGCCGTACAACCATTTCGCGCTGCTGGCCGACGCGTTCCGCCACGGACGCCTCGACCTCGCCGCGCCGCCGCCCGCGTACACCGGCAACAACGACTTTGCGCGCTTCGGCGGCAAGTGGTTCGTGGTGTTTCCGCCGTTCCCCGCGCTCTTGCTCGTGCCGCTCACCTGGCTTGCCGGCAGCGCCGAGCGCGTGCGCGACGGACAATTCTTTCTGTGGCTCGCGGGGCTGACGCCGGCGTGCTTGTTCCTGGCGCTCGAGAAGCTGCGTCGCTTTGGGCGCGCCGCGACGCGCGAGTGGCACGGCGTGCTCTTGAGCGTGCTCTTCGCGTTCGGCACGGTGTACTTCTTTTCGACCGAGCAAGGCACGGTTTGGTACGCTGCGCACGTGGTGGGCGCCGCGCTCGCGGCCCTGTACCTGCTCTGCGCGCTGGAGGCGGAGCGACCGCTGCTCGCCGGCGTCGCGCTCGGCCTCGGCTTTGCCACGCGCGCGCCGCTCTTGTTCGCGTTCCCCTTGTTCGCGCTCGAGGCCGTGCGCGTTCGAACCGCGGACGCAGAGGCGTGGCAAGCGGGCAGCGTGCGCCGTGTCTTGTCGTCGCTTGCCTACAAGCGACTCGCGCTCGACCTGTTGCTGTTCGCGCTGCCGATCGCGTGCGTGCTCGGTGCGAGCTTCGTCTACAACCAGAAGCGCTTTGGCTCTCCGTTCGAGGTCGGCTACCGCTTTCTCGGCATAGCTTGGCAAACGCGCATCGAAAAGTGGGGCCTATTTAGCTACCACTACCTGGGCAAAAACCTGGCCGTCGTCCTGACGGGCCTGCCCTTTCGCAATCCGGACGGCACTTGGCAGGTGAACGCGCACGGGCTCGCGCTCTGGCTCACCACGCCGCTCTACCTCTGGCTGCTCTGGCCGCGCCGTCGCGGCGCGCCGCAGCTCGCGCTCTGGCTCACCGTGGCGT
>DASYCR010000445.1:0-5246 GCA_036500095.1 Polyangiaceae bacterium | reverse complement strand
AGTCCAGGATCTGGCGCTGACGATCCTCGGCCCGCGCGCGCTCGCTGGCGTGACCCATGGTGCGCAGCACGAGCCGCTTCGAGTTCGAGGCGACGACCGCCGCGCAGAAAGCGGGCAGCGCCGAGAAAAGCACGCTGATTACGCAGTCGTCGAGGTTCAGGCCCTCCCCGATGAAGGCCGAGTGCGCGAGGAGCGGCACGTTCGGCGCGTGCAGCGTCAGAAAAACCAAGCTCGCTCCGAAACCCAGGGTAAGGCCAGCGGCGAACAAACTCGAGCGGGCGCTGTAGCGCAGCGCGCCGAGGCCGTTGAAGAGGCAGATGAGCAGCCAGGTGCCCGGAGCACGAAAGATCTCGTACACGCCGGAGTAGTTGAAGAAGCTTGCCAGGTGGGCCGTGAACAAACACGACAGGTCGAGCGTGATCGAAAAGTACTTGAGCCCGGCGTGAGGGCTCGGCACGCGCCTCAGGTAAAAGAGCACGAGCAGGCCGTGTACCGTCAGCACGGCGCCCGCCGACACGAAGATCAGATCCGCCGTGCGCGTCTGCTCGCTCCAGGTCGTAGTGACGGCTAGCAACGCAAGCACGCCAATTGCCATGCGGCAGTAGCAGACGAGGCGTTCGCCGATCGCCTGCTCCGTCGCGAGCGCGGACTGCGCCGTGCCCTCGGTTAGCATTGCCGGATCCAACATGACTCGAAAGCGTCGAAGCCTAGCAGATCGGGCGCGGGCTCGAACCGAGCGTGCGCGGTCCGGCCGCATAGCGTTTATCTCGTCGCTTGTTCCGGGCTCGTCGCGCTCGCCACGTCGCGACAGCAGCGCAGGCCGATGAAGTAATACTGAAAATCGGGCGGGTGGCTGGTCGTCACTGGCCGGCAAGCGTTGCGCACGTGGCCCCACGCGCCGCCCTTCAAGCCCGCGAAGCGCGCGTGTTCGCGCGGTCGATCGTGATCGGCGTGCACCCACTCGTCCACGTTGCCGGTCAAATCGAAGACACCGAAGCCGCTCACGCACGCGGCCTTGGCGCCGCTCGGCACGCTGCGATCGAGACGCGCGAGCTCCGCGCGCTGGATCTCGGGATCCTTCGAATAGACGCGCTTCAGATCCGGATCGACCCAGCGATTGTCGAAGTTGCACTTTTCGGCCGAGCGCTCGTAGCCGTACGGAAACGGCATCTCGTCGGGGCCCTCGCAGCTGGCGACCCATTCTCCCTCACCGCACAAGCGTTTGCCCTGAGCGCCGCATAGCTCACTTGCTTGGAAGTAGTTCAGCATCACCGGTGGATGCGCACCCTTTTGATTCGGGTACTCGTATTCGTCGATGCAGAAATCGAGTGCCTCGCGCGGCGCGCGACACTTGGGTTTCTCGTGCGCGTAGCGGTTGCAGATGGTGATGTGGTTCGGCTTGTCGTACTCTTTGTCGAGGCAGACGCGTTCGACGTCCGGGCAGTAGTTGCTGCTGACGTGCGCCATGCCGGCGGGGCAGGCGGAGGGCGGGGGACTCGGCGGAGTCGAGGGCTCCGCGGCGGGCGGGGAATCGGAACTCGCCAGGGGCGCGGGCGGCGGCCCACTCGAGCTGGGGGTTGGCATGCTGGCCGTTGGGGAACTCGAGCTCGGCGGATCGATCGGCGCACCGAACTCGACCGTATGGTGGCCCGCGCAGGCACTCGCCGAGATTGAGACGGCGCACACAGCTAGCGCGAAGGCGGTCCGCATCTTTTGGCGCTCCTGTCGTGCAACGGTTTGTCGGCCATTGCCAAGAAAACGGCCCTTCCGGCAGGGGCGAAGCGGTCACGGGAAGAGCAACACGACGAGATCCGCGCGATCCTCCGCCGGAGCGATCTCGCTCAAGTCGGCTGATTCGCCGTGGCCCTCGTCGTGTTTGGGTGGCAACGCCCACCCCGTCGCGTACTCAGCCCGTCGCCGTGCCTCCGTTCGGCGCCAGCCCGGCGTGAACGGTCGTCTCCGGCGGCGCGTCGACGACCATGTGCGGCAGGATTTTCTTCAGGCCGCGCACGCCGATGCCTTTCACGCGCAGCAGATCCGTCGGGCGCTTGAAGCGACCGAGCCGGGCGCGCAGCGTCAGGATTGCGCTGGCGCGTTTGTGGCCGACACCGGGCAGCTTCATCAACTCTTCGAGGCTGGCTTGATTGAGGATGATCTTGCCGTCGTTCGTGACGCCGCTTGGCGACGGCGGCGTGGCCGCGCCGCTCTCCGTTGGGACTTCGCCGGCGGCCGTGGGAGTGGTGTCTGCGACGGGCGTCGTCTCCGGCGCGCTGCTCGCCGCGGCCGACGCGGCGACCGCGTTGGGCTCCGCGTGAGGCGGCGGCTTGCTCGCGAGCCACGCGGAGCGCACGTCGCTGCCGAGCAGGCTCTTGAGCGGTACCTTGACCCCGGGGCCGCCGAGCCAAACGGACGCCACGCCGATGCCGGCGAGCAGCAGCATGCCGAGCGCCATGCCGCCGAGTTTGAGCGCGACCGGCGCCCAGACACTGGCCGCCGCGCGCGCGCGCACACGCGACAAGCGCGATGATTGGGACGGGCGAACGGCGGGGGCCTCGTGGCCCCCGCCCCCCTGTCCCTGTTGAGAACGCTCCGAGTCCGCCTCGCGAACGCCAGCCTGGGCGATCGCGCACGCTTCGAGGTGTTCCATCAGGGGCTCCGTTTCAGCCGAGCTCGGCGTACGGTTGGTCTTCGGCGTCGTCGGCGCGACCACGCAGGGTGGTGCCCGTCGCTTCGTCACGCGGCACGTAGTCGCGGATTTGGATCTCGCCGCTCACGGGCACGGCCTCGAGCTTGACGTTGATCGAGCCGTCGTTGTTGACGAACGCCACGCCCACGCGATTCCAGAAATTCCGGTCTTTGCGTTGGGTGATGACGTACGCGATTTTCATGCGATTCTGTTCCATGTTCTTTCTCCTTCGAACCCGCGGCGGTTGTTGCCGCGATTGAGCCGAAGGAGTGCGAGCGCCGTGCCGCGCGACAAGCGGCTGATTTGGGCGCCTGGCACATGGCGAGCGCTGGCGAAGGGTGGTTTTCTGGCTCCAATTTGCTGACCCGGATGAAACATGGGAAGATGCTCGCCTCTCACGGAGGCATGCATGCGAGCTCGTTCCACGGAATCCAAGGGCCTTTCACGCCGCAGCGCGCTCGGCTTCGCCGGTGCGGGTTTGGCGGCGAGTGCTCTCAGTCGCGTCGCGTCGGCAGCCGAGGCAAGCTCGCTCGTCGCGGTGCCGCCGGCGGGCTTCAAGCCGCTCAGCGTGCCGGGCAAGATCAGCAAGGCGTCGGCCAAGGGGGAGTTCGCCTCCTTCATGCAGCCGAATCAGCTGTGGCCAAAGCCGGATATCGCCCAGAGCATGCTCGAAAAGGCGCTCACCGACTTTACCGGCGCGGCCACGCTGAAGGACGCGCTCGCCAAGTTCATCCACAAGGACGACGTGGTGGCGATCAAGGCGAACGGCATCGCGGGCCAAAAGGGCTACACGATGGCCACGAATTTCGAGCTGATCCTGCCGCTCGTGAACGGCTTGATCGAGCTCGGTGTACCGGCGGACAAGATCACGGTCTACGAGCAGTACCCGACCTTTCTCGCCGGCACGCGCGTCAACGTGCGCGACTGGAAGCTGCCCGCGGCCGTGCGTACCGGCACTCACAACAACAACGATCACCCGATGCCCGAGATCCGCGTGTATCAGGGGATCAAGACCAAGTATTGCCGATTTTTCACGGAAGCCAGCGCCGTGATCAACCTGAGCATGATGAAGGATCACTCGATCTGCGGCTACACGGGCACGCTCAAGAACATCACGCACGGCAACATCAACAACCCGAGCGAACACCACGAGCACAACGCCAGCCCGCAAATCGCGATGCTCTACAACCATCCGATCGTGACGAGCCGCGTGCGCCTGCACATCACGGACGCCTTCAAGATCACGTACGACAAGGGCCCGCTCGACAAAGACCCGAAGACTCGCGTGCCACACGGCGCGGTCTACGTCGCGACCGACCCCGTGGCGATGGACACCTACGGCTGGAAAGTGATTGACGAGGAGCGCAAGGCGCGCGGCCTGCAATCCTTGAAAGACTCGGGCCGCGAGCCCGCGTACATCCGGGTAGCGGGTAGCCTCGGCCTGGGCGTGCACGACATGAGTCGTATCGCGGTCTCGACCGTCGAGGTTTAGCGCTCCGCCTGCCGCGCAGGCACGCATCACTCCCAACCGACAAACGCGCCACGCGCGGCGCGGTTTGGCGTGCGCTTCTGGGGCACGCGTCGCGCGCGATTTGGCAAATTTCGTCAGTCGTAAGCGTTTGTCGTGGTGGCCGCCGCGCAGCGGAGACTCGGAAGCCCCCTCCGAACGCTTTCACGGCGAAGAGTGGCCCACAAATTGCTCCCCTGGGGACTGCACGCCGCGCAAAAACCTCGGAGATTCGCGATGGACCGCAAGGAATTTTTGGGAACACTCGTCGCGTTACCGGTTGGCCTTTTTCTCGTCAGTTGCAGCAGCGACAAGATGGGCAGCGACTCGCCAGCCGCGCCCCCGACACGGAGCGGGACGCAAACCGTCTACACCTCGAGCGACTCCGGTACTCCGCTGCATCATCACACGTTCGGCATCGACGACGCGTCGTTCAGCGCGCCGCCGAGCGCCGGCCTCACCGGCGACACCAGCAACGAGAGTTCACACACGCACAGCGTCGTCGTGTCGATGGCGCAGCTCGGGCAGATCGCCACGGGACAAACCGTCACCGTCACCACGGACATCGTCCAGGGTCACGCGCACATATTCTCCTTCGTGAAGATCGCTTGATAGCGACTAACCGCGAAGGCTGCGCTTCGTGGTACCCGAACGGGTGCGCGAAGGCGGAGAGATCTTGGGTTGGCGTGGCCAGTCGAAGTTCGTTTTCTTGTCAACGAAGAGTGCCTCAAATGCGCCATCGCCGCGGGCGCCATCGCCGCGGCTTGTACCCCAAAAATTCAGGGTCTTCGCGCCTACGCGTCTTCGCGTCTTCGCGTCTTCGCGGTTCCTCGTGATAGGCCGAGCTAGGGCGTTGCCTTCGCCGTGCGGACGTCGACGTGCTCGCCCTCTTCCAGCTCGACGCCGGCGATTTGCACGAGGCGCTCGTCGCCGTTCAGGCCGTTCGCGATTTGAATGGTGGGGCCCTGATCGCGGTCGATCACGATGGGCTGAAAGTGCAGGGTATTTTGCGGCGTGATCAGGGCGACGCGCAACCCTTGCGCGTCGTTGAAG
>DASYCR010000444.1:0-1936 GCA_036500095.1 Polyangiaceae bacterium | reverse complement strand
CGCCGCGCTGGAACCGGACGGGGATATCGACGATGCGCTCGTGCTCACCCAGCTCGTCGAATACGGCCGTCAAGCGCGCCTCGGCCCCGAGCCGCGCCATGCGATCGACGTCGCTCGGCTCGAGCCGCACCTCGACGAATGATCCGGCGCGATCCGGCACTTTGACTTGTGCTACGCCCAGCAGGGGATCTCCTTCCGAGGCCGGCATCGGCGCGCCGAGCGCGTTACTCCAGAGGTTGGGGTGAAATTCTGGGTGCAACCAGGTGAGCGACACGCGCACGCCGTGCTCATCGCCCGCTTGCGAGTGCACGGAGGCGAGCACGCGAGTCGCACGGGTGATCAAAGCGTCGAGCTCTTTCACGCGCGACGCGCTGCGCGCGGCTTGCCTGCCCCAGGCCAAATAAGTGGCTTGGATGGCACGCGCCGCGATCGTGGAGACCGAATCCGGCGCGTTCACGGCGCTGCCTTTTTCGGCCCATTTCAGCGCTTCTTCGAGCAACCCTTGGCCCTCCGCGGCGGAGGCGAGCAGGAGTGTCACGCTCGGGTCGTCGGGCGCGAGAGTTTGAAGGGTTTCATATTGCCGACGCGCGTCGGTAAACCAACCGTGTGCGCACAATAGATCACCGAGCCGCCGACGTGCGACCGGATCTTCCGGTGCAAACTCGACGATTTCTCCGAACGCACGTCGGGCTTCCGCCGACAGTTCCGCCTTGTCTGCATCGGTCTTGGCAACGGCGGCGAGCCGAAGGTACAGCTCACCGACGGCGGTGCGTAAGTGAGCGTCAGCATCCGGGCGCAGGCGGAGCTTGCGCGCCTCGGAACGGGCACCTGCGGAGTCGTTCATGTCTTCCAGAGCGTCGAGCAGGGCGAGCGCGAGCGCGAAATCATCGGGCCACTCGGCGCTCATGGTGCGCAGGGTGGTGACGCGCTCGCTGGGGGATTTCGCGGTCTGAATGGCACGCGCCAAGAGTGTGGGATCGACCGATTCGAGCCCAAGCGCTTGGTGCAGCTCGCGCATTTGCGCGGGGGTGTGTACGCGCGCCAAAATTCCGCGATAAATAGCGTCATTTGCGCCCAAATCGCGAAACATGACGCGCCACAAATTGACCTGACTCGAGACGCTCGGCAGCGCATCCAAAAGCAACGCCAAGAGCCGGGTTCGCTCGCGCCACGTGGGCGCTTCGCAGTCCGCCAGCGCGTGCCGGTAAACGTTTGCAACTTGCAAAGGATCGCCGCCAGTACGTTGCAACCGCTCTCGCCACAGGCTGACCCGGTCGGCGAGCGGCACATCCGCCGCACCACTACAACCAAACAAGGAGCGCGGCAGATCACCGACGCGAATCGAAATGCTGAGGTTCGAAGAAGCGGGCGCCTGCCGGGCATGCGCCTGGCTTGCGCCCGCGCGCAATTGGGGTGCGGACGCAACGTGCTCGCCTCCCAAGCGGCCGTGGCCAATGCCAAAACCCTGTCCGCTGTCTGTGCCCGCGCCGTGACCGACATTGCCAAGGGCACCAAGACCGATGCCGTCACCCCGCTTGCCGCCACCGCCTTCACCGGTACCGGTGAGCCCGAGACCGCCAACGCCGGAAGCATCTTTCCCTTCCTCGCTATCGGGCGCCTTCTCTGCGGGCGGCGGCGGGCTCGCGGCACTAGCGGCCACGGTGGCCGCGGGCGCCAGGTCGACCGGCTGTTTTTTGTCGAGCAGGCCAATCATGCCGAACTCACTCGCGCTTTGCTTTGATGCCGAAGCTCCAACTGCCGAGCCTGCGCGAGCGATCGAAGGTTGCGGCGCGGATGGCGCGGTAGGCTTCATCGCGGGCGTGTCCTGCGCTACCGCGCTTGCCGGCGCGTTGTTCACAGGCGGCCCGGCAGCGGCATAGCGAACCCCTGCGGGCGCCCCCATCGATCCTTCTTCGCCCTTGGCGCGCGTGCCGGT
>DASYCR010000443.1:0-10706 GCA_036500095.1 Polyangiaceae bacterium | reverse complement strand
CCTGCCGCCGATGCGCACGCTGCCGCAATCCGGGAAGATCCCGACGAGTGTCATGATCGTCCAGACGGTGCCGCTCGACTCGACGCTGAGGTTCGTGATCGCGTTGCCGCCCGCGTCCGTGACCTGCTTGTTCACTTGCTCGGAGATGTCCTTGTCCCCGGTGAACGAGATCAAGCGCCAGAGCATCGAGCAGGCTTTGTAGTCCATCGCGAACTTGCCGACCTGCTGCTTGCGCTCCGCGGGCACGAGTTGACCCGTTTGATCGCGAATGCCGCTCGACATCGAGATCGGCACCTTCGATTCGGGTGCGGTCACCCAGGAGCTCACGCCGCACGCGGAGCTCAGAGCGGCGCAGGCAACAGCCACGAACAGTTGCGTCTTCATTTGCTTGCTCCTTCGGCGGACTTGACGCGCACGACTTGGCCCTCGAGATCGACGCGCGCCTTGACGCCCGTCCACACTCCCACGGCTTGCGGCTTGATCTCCGTCAGGCGGATGTCGAGCTGGTGATCGCCGCGCGTCGCGTACTCTGCCTCTTGATTGACGTTGGATTGGCTGATTTCCGTATCCACGGTGTAAGTCCCGTTGTCGCTATGCGTGAACGTATGCTTCGACGTCGATGCGAATTCGCGCACGTTCTGAGTCTGCAGAGCGGAGCCGCCGCCGACGTGGTCGACCGGTCCGAGCAGCATCGGCGCGTCGATGTGTGACGAGGCGACGGCGGGTGTCAGGTGCCCGAAACATGCAGGCAAGAGGGAAAGGGCTAGCGCGCTGATCCCTAGTAGCGCAGGAGCGTTCGAGTGAGCATTCATACGGAGTCCTCCGAGCAAGCGCGTTTGATACGCGAGCGCGCCGTGAATCGAAATCGCATGAGTATGCGATTTTCGTCGCAGCGTTTGTCAGGCCGGATGCGCGATCATGATTCGTCGCAACCGAGCGTCGCTCGCCTTTTGTCTCTCACTGCTTGCGCTGGCTCCTGCGGCGCGCGCGCAGGACGCCGCAGCGGCGCCCAGCGACAAACCCGCGACGCCAGCGCCTCCGCCGGCCGATGGCTCGCCGCCAGGAGCGGCCAACACGCCACCAGCGGCGGCCGCGCCGCAAGCAGTACAAGCGGTTGCACCGCCCGCGGCGGCACCGACCGAGGCTCCACCCGAGCCAGGCTCAGCCGAGCCGAGCTCCGTGGCACCCAGGTGGCCGGAGAGCGAAACCGAGTGCAACGATTGGGCGGATCACCCGAGCAAGGCGGTACGCACCCTCTGGGCCTCGAAGCTCGCCGAGCGCTACGCCGTTCGGCTCATGCCAACGGTCGGCGCGGTGCTCGGTTACAAGATCGAAGACTACGGCTGGCGGATCGGCTCGCGCGTGGACGTCGGCATTTTGAGCCCGCTCTGGCTCAGTGGCTCCGCCTACTACCTGTCGACCAAGGGCGGACACACGCTCCAGCTCGACGCACTCACCGGCTTCAACCTGGTGAGCTTCGGCACGCGCTGGGTCGATGCCGGAGCCGCCAACATGAACACCGCCGTGATGACCTGGGACGCACATTGCCAGCTCCGGCGCAGTGAGTTCGCGTTCGTGGCCGGCGCGAAGACCTTGCTGAAAGGCCCCGACGACACGTCGCTCCTACTTGCGCAGGCCGGCTTTCAAGACACGTTTCGCCACGGCAAAAATCTGTCCACGTGGTCCTTGACGGGGCTCGTGACGCCGAACGCGAAGAGCTACGGCGCTCAGCTCGCGCTCGGCGCCAGCGGCGGCTTCATTCCCTCGCCCGTCTACCTCGGTACCACGATGGGCGGCCTACTCGGAGCGCACAAGGGGCTCTGGCTCTCCCTCGACCTCGGCGCACAGCTGGAGCTCTGAGAGGCGCGGCGCCACCGCGAGCTCTGGCGGGAGCTCGCGCGCCGCCGGAGTTTCCCAAGTAATCATGGGCATTTTTACGATATCGCGAGCGCGTATTGCGCGGCTAGCGCGTGCGGGCGTACGTTTGCTCGTCGTGGGATCACCTAAAACCACCCTGCGTCGCGTGCTCTTCATCGACGACGACGTGTGCTTCCTGGACGCTGTTCGGCTGGTCTTGGGTGAACGAGCTCAGATCGAGACCGCGACCACGGCCGCGGAGGGCCTGAACCGGGTGTGTCCGCCGGACGTCGCATTCGTCGATCTCGGCCTGCCAGACGGGGACGGCGTCGAATTGATCGGAGAGCTCAGCGCGCGCTGGCCGGACACGCCGCTGGTGGTGCTGACCGTAAACCGCAACGACGAGCGGGTTCTGGCCGCATTTCGCCGGGGCGCGCGGGGCTACCTCTTCAAGGAAGACGTCGGTGAGCGCCTGCTCCCGGCGATCGAAGAAGCGCTGGCCGGCGGCGCGCCGATGTCGGCCCAAGTGGCGCGCATGGCGCTGCGCTTGATGGCGGGTTTGCCCGCTCCGACCGGCACTCCACCCGACGCGGAGCGGTTGACCGAGCAAGAGCTCAAGCTGGTCCGTTCGTTGGCCGGCGGCTGCAGCTATTTGCAGGCAGGCAACGAGCTCGGCGTCTCCATCAACACCGTGCGCAGCCACGTGCGGAACGTGTACAGAAAGCTGTCGGTCGGGACCCGCACCGAAGCCGTGATGACGGCTCTCCAGCTCGGACTACTGCAGCGCCAGTGACGTCACCGCGCCGGCGCGCTGCGCGTCGTCGCCGTCGGTGCGCTGCAGCAGGCTGAGCGGAAATTCGACGAGCAAGCACAGACCGCCGCGCGCCGAGCGACCGAGCGTGAGCGAACCGGCCAAGCGCTGCACACGCCGCTGCAGGATCGCGAGCCCGCGCCCCTTGCTCGGCGCAGCGAGCCCCTTGCCGTCGTCTTCGACTTGCAGGCGCACGGAGCCGCGCTCGAGCGTGAGGCGAATTTCGAGTTCGCGTGCGCGCGCGTGTTTGATGACGTTGCTCAGGCTCTCGCGAACCGCCCGCGACAGGGCGTGCGCCTCGACCGCGGAGAGCAGGGCGGCCGAGCCGTCGCTGTCGACCTCGAAGCGCGCATTGAGCGAAAATTCCGCGGCGCTGTCGACCTGTTCCTGCAGTGACTCCACGAGTTCGGCAAAAGGTTTGGTGCCCGCGTCGACCAACGACAAAATCGTACGAGCCTCATCGAGGCCTTCCCGCACCGCATCCAGGGCGGCGGCCACGGCGGCGGGCTGGGCCGTGCCGTCTTCGGCCGAGCCGAGCAACAGCGCCGCGCGCGAGAGGCTGGCCGTGACGCCGTCGTGCAGCTCCGCCAAGAAATCTTGTCTCTGCTCGATCAGCGCTTGGCGTCGCGCTTCCGCGCGCGTGCAGGCGCTGCTCAAACGCGCGAGCAGCTCCGCGGTGGTGAAGGGCTTGGTCACGTAGTCGTCGGCGCCAGCGGCCAGGCCGCGCGTGCGGTGCTCGACGCTGGCCAGCGCAGAAATGAACAGCAGCGGCACGCCGTCGAGCCGGCGCTCGGCGCGCACGCGCGAGAGCACGCTGTAGCCGTCGCCGTCCGGCAAGAGCACGTCGCACAGAATTGCGTTCGGCGTCTCGCGCTCGAGCCGCTCGAGCGCCTCGCCCACGCCGGCGGCGGTCGAGGTCATGAAATGCGGCGCGAGCAGAGCCTCGAGCAACCGGCGCATGTCCGCGTTGTCTTCCACGATCAGCACCGAGCGCGCGACTCGGCCCACGGGGGCTACGGGCGGCGCGGGCTCAGCGGATTCGACCGTCGGCCGTGCGACCGCGCGGCGTGCTCCCGCGACGGACTCGAGCGGCGCTGTGGCGACCGGTAGGCGCACGCGGAAGGTCGTCCGCGCTGCGTCTTCCAACGTCAAGGTCCCGCCATTCAGCTCGCACAGCTCGCGCGCCAACGGCAAACCGATACCCGAGCTCACGCCGCCGGCGGAGTCGAACGAGACGAAGCGCTCGAACACCGCGGAGCGGCGAGCTTCGGCGATACCCGCGCCGTCGTCGACCACGTCGACGCACACGAAGCCGGGCTCGAAGCGCGGGACGAGCGTGACGGCGGAGCGCGCGGCGCGCGTACCATTGGCGACCAGGTTGCTGAAAATGCGGCGTGTTTGGCCGGGATCCGCGAGGACGCCGAGAGCGGCCGCCTCGAGCAGCGCGTGTACGCTCACGGTCTCTCGCGTAAATTGCGCGGCAATTTCACGCAACAGCTCGGCTAGGTCGAACGAGCGCGCGTCGCGCGGCACGCGTCCGACCTCGAGCCGGGAGAGCTCGAGCAGCTCGCTCGTGAGTTCGGCCAGGGCGGTGGCGTTGGCGCGAATGCGCGAGAGCCCGGCCAGGTCCGCTGGTCGCCCTTTGAGCTCGAGCAGCTCGGCCTCGGCGTTGATCAGCGCGAGCGGCGTGCGAAAGTCATGGCTGAGATTCTGAAAGAGCCAGCTGCGCACCCGCTCGGCTTCGCGCAGCGATTGGTTGGCGCGATCGAGATTCGTGCGCGCGATAAATTCGCTCCGACGCAGTTTGTCGAAACTGCGAATCGACAGCAGCACGACCCCGTAGATCACACCGAGCACGATGTGATCGGAAAAATCGAAGTCCCATTTGGCGCGCGCCGCCGTGACCAGGATACCGACTGTCCAGGTGATCGCGAGCAGCATCAGAGTCGGCGCGAACGAGAGCAACGCGGCCAGTCCGATCACGAGTTGCGCCCACTCCAGCGTGAGCGTGAACGGCACGACACAGCTGTCGAATACGGACAACACGGCGCCCCCGTGCGCCAAGACCAGAGCCGAAAACCCGGCCGCGCAGCCCCACTCCAGCTGCCGCAGCGGGCGCTTGCCCAGCGCAAAAAGGGCAATCGCCAAGCTCAGTATGAGCTCGCTCGCGCGATACACCAGCGCCGAGCGTCGCGAGGGGAAAATCTGTGTCTCGTACAGGATGGATTGACTCGCCCAAATCGCGAGAGACACGAACACCACGCACAGCACGCGCACGCGCATCGGTCGCGCGCGCTCGGCGGCGAAGGCCCGCTCCATCTCCGGCGACGGCTGGGCCTCTGCTAACTCCCGAGCTTCGGCAACGTGCGTCTTGCTAGCGCTCGATGCATCAACTCCGGACAATCCGCCCATCAGACACGCACCGTACGGCTCGCACTAGTGGGTTGACAAGCAAAATATTCTAGCTTACGGGCGGCGCGGGCACGCATGGCCAGCATGGCCAGGTTTGACGCGATGATTGACACGATGACTATTGGCCTAGCGCGCGCGACGCGCGCAGATCGCTAGCATGGGCGCACGCACGATTTTTCCAAACGGAGGCGCGCGACTCCGCGCGTCACGAGTTCTCATTTCAGCCGCGCTCGCCGCGCCGGCGGTCGCGCAGGCGCAAACTGCTGAGCAACCCGCGAAGAAAGCCGCCCCGGAGATCGAGATCGACGTCACCGCTCCAGCACGCAAGGAGCCGTCCTACGCGACGTCCACGCAAGTCACCGCCACCCGCGAGGAGCGCAAAGTAGCTGATTTGCCGCTGACCGTGACGGCCATCACGCACGACGCGATCGACGATCGCGACGCGCATCGGACCAATGACGTGCTCATGCTCGCGCCCGGTGTGCAGTTTTTCAGCGGCTACGGCGGCACCTGGGACGACTACACGCTGCGCGGATTCCATATCTGGTCCGCGACGACGTTTCGGAATGGTTTCCTGAGCGGCTATTCGGGTGCCAACGCCATTGACGTCGTCAACGTGGAGCGCATCGAGGTCATTCGCGGTCCCGCTTCCGCGCTGTACGGTCCCGGTTTGCCCGGTGGTGCCATCAACTTCGTCACCAAACGCCCCTCGGAGCAGGCGCGCTCACGAGTCGGTATCTCGGTCGGCAGCTTCGACACCGCCCGCGCCGAGCTCGACACGACCGGACCCCTCAGCGACGGCGTGCTCTACCGTCTGACGGCGGCCGGCGACACCAGCAGTGGCTATCGCGACTTCAACACATTTCGCCGTTACGTCATCAATCCCGTCGTCTCCCTGCGACTCGCCCGCGACACGTGGCTCTTGGCCGAGGTGCAGGCGTACGAAGAAGCGTATCGCGCCGACCCGTACGGCGTACCGCAGATCGCCGGCAATTCGCAGGCGTTTCCCGTCGCGCGCTCGTTCGCCGAGCCCGCGTTGCCGCTCGCCACGACCAGCGGGCAACTCGGCCGCGTCGAACTCTTTCACGAGCTCTCCCCTCGTTGGTCACTGCGCGTCGCGACCCAAACGCAGCTCGGTCGCTACGACGAGGAGGCGCTCAATCCCGCGCTGCTCGACACGGATGGCCGCTCGCTGATTCGCGTGCTCTCGAATTGGCAATCGCACAGCGCAGACACGGCCCTGCAGGTCGCGCTGCGCGGCAAGTTCGCGACCGGCAGCCTGGAGCACGAGCTCATCGCGGGCGTCGACGCGCGCCGCGAGATCGTCGACTACCGCATCGGCCTCAGTGACCCGACCGTCGATCCCTACGTGATCGACGTGTTCGATCCGCACTACGGCTCGCCGCTGCCGAGCGCGCCGCTGCCGCCCGGACGGCTGGATCGCTGGACCTACGAGTCCGGCGGCGTGTACGCAAACGATCTGGTCAAGCTGGCGCCCGGGCTCAACCTGCTCGGCGGCGCGCGCGCGGACACTTATCGCCAAACGAGCGCCACCAGCACGCTCTTCGACAAGGCCGGCGAGCCCGCGCTGACCGGTCGAACCGGCGTCGTGTACCAGCTGATCGAGCAGAGCGCGCTCTACGGCAATCTGAGCACCGGTTTTTGGCCGGTGCTCGGGATTCAGGGCGACGGACACGTGCTGAAGCCCGAACATAGCTTTGCCTGGGAGCTCGGTCAGCGCAC
Organism: Polyangiaceae bacterium; assembly: GCA_036500095.1. Lineage (GTDB taxonomy): Bacteria > Myxococcota_A > Polyangia > Polyangiales > Polyangiaceae > PMG-095. The sequence continues at coordinate 3,883 of DASYCR010000443.1, read as the reverse complement.
GTCGCTCGGCCGCGAGCAGCTGACGTTCGACGCCGTGCTGTTCGACATCAAGAACCGCAACATCAGCGTCATCGATCCGACGAACACGAACTTTCAGATTCAGCGCGGTCGCGCCGAGAGCCGCGGCGTCGAGCTCGCGCTCACGGCGCGCCTCGCGCGACATCTGCGCGCCATGGCAAGCTACGCCTACACGCACGCGGTCGTCACCGACGATCCGGATCCGAAGCAGATCGGCTCGAACTTGCCGCTCTCCGCGCGCCACGCGGGCGCCGGCTTCATCGAATGGCTGGTCTTGCCGGGGCTGTCCGTCGGTCCCGGGCTCGTCTATACGAGCAAACGCAGCCTGGTCGACCAGAGCGAAATACCCGGCTATGTGCGCTTCGACGCGCGGGTCGCCTATCGCCACGGCCGCGTCGAATCGTCGCTGTTCGTGCAAAACGTACTCGATCGCCGCTACACGCTGAGCGGCACGAACGCGCTCGGCGTCCTGCCCGGCGCTCCGCGCAACGTGCAATTGACGACGCGCGTTTCGTTCTGACGGGCCTCGGACGGCTTGGAGACTCGGACGGCTCGCGTGACGCGAGGCGTGAAACCGCATGAACATGCGATTGCCCTCCGGCGCGTGCACTCGCAAGGTTTAGGCCTCCGTTTTTTGATCTTTTTTCGGAGGGAAGAGGAATCCGCACATGATGAAGCTCAAGTACCTAGCGTTCGCACTCGTGCTCGGCATGACCGCGGCCTGCGGCAGCAGCGACAAGGGCGGCTCGACGCCCGCCGCCAGCAACAACGTGCCTGCCGTCGGTCAAACCGTGACCGTCTCGATCACGGCTGCCAGCGGCGGTGACGTCGCCATCGGCGCTGCCCAGCTCTCGATCCCGCCGGGCGCCCTGTCCGCGGACACGGACATCACGCTCACCACGGAAGCTCCTGCGAGCAGGTTGCCCGAAGCCACGACCGTGCAAGGCCCGGTCTATGATTTCGGCCCCGCGGGAACCACCTTTACCACGCCGGCACCCCTCACACTGCCATTGCCGGGCGCGCCGAGCAGCGGGCAGACCGCGGTGGTCTCCTGGCTCGATACCACCACCAACACCTGGCAGGATCTCGACACGACCGTGTCGGCGGGCGCGGTGACCGCCGCCGTCCCGCATTTCACGATGTTCGTGGTCCGCTTCAAGGGCGGAGGGACGGGACCGGTGGACTGCTCCTTCAGCGCGTGCGGCGGTGACATCACCGGCACGTGGACGGTCACGGCTGGCTGCTTCAACTCGAACTCGTCGGCGTTGTCGGGCTGCCCAACCGCAACCGTCATGGCGCAGACGGATATCTCCGGCACGGTTACGTTCAACGCAGACAGCACCTACAACGTGAACCTCACCGAGGGCGGCTCGATCAACGCCGAGGTGCCGACCTCCTGCCTCAGCGGGACGACCTGCGACGCGTTCGGGACGTCGAACCAGGTCGCCTGCACGGCGGACGCCACCGGCTGCGCTTGCACGAAAACGATTATGCCCAGCAACAGCAATGACGTTGGCACCTACACGACGTCGGGCACCACCTTCACCACGACCAAGACCGGCGGCACGCCGGACGACCCCAATCAATATTGTGTGACGGGCTCGACGCTCAAGGTCCAGACCGTGGACAGCAACGGCCAAGTCAGCATCATCATGGGCACCAAATAACGTCTCGCAATTGACGCAAGTTCGCGGCAGACACAGCGGCGTGCCCTAGCCCGCTGTGTCTGCCATTGCGCGTGCTAGGTCTTCCGCCAAGACGCCGCGACCACATCCGCGGGCATTCGTGACGCAGGCTCCTGCCGCTCGCGCGCACGCTTGTCGAACGCGCTCCTCCCGTACATCATCGGAGCCCGTGTCCATCCGGCCGTACGCGTTGTTTCTCGTCTTGCTCGTCAGTTGCGCTCAGCAGCAGCCCGTTGCAACCGCGGGGCACTCGCCGCAAGTCGCTCCTGACGGTAGCGTTCAATCCGCCTCGACCGTCGCCAGCGCGCCTTCGGCAAGCGCTGCGCCGCGCGTGTGTACCGGACCAGCGCCCGCGCACGCCGTGACCGTCTACGTGATCGGGGACTCGACGGCGAGCGTATACCCGAGCGAACGCTACCCGCGCATGGGCTGGGGACAGCCGTTCGGCGAGCTGTTTGCGCCAGCGTGCGCGGTCGTCAAAGACATGGCCATCTCGGGTCGCAGCTCGAAGAGCTTTTACGACGAGGGCGCCTGGACGCCGGTGAGGGACGCGCTCGCGAGCGGCGACTACGTGCTCATCCAATTCGGTCACAACGACGAAAAATCCGAGGACCCGAGGCGCTACACGGATCCCCAATCGACCTACAAGCAATACTTGACGAGCTACATCACCGACACGCGTCAAAAAGGCGCGGTGCCGCTACTGCTCACGCCCATCAGCCGCAACCAATGGAACGGAGGGGTGCTGGCGGACACGCACAAGCAATATCCGCCGGCGATGCGCGAGCTCGCTGGCGCGCTACGCGTAGAGCTCATCGATCTGACGAGTCTCAGTCAGCAATACTTCGAACGCATCGGACAGGCGGCGAGCACGGAGCTTTTCATGAACCTCGCAGCCGGCCAGTTTCCGAACTACCCGACCGGCAACGAGGACAATACGCATCTGCGTGAGAGTGGCGCCCGAAAGATCGGCCAGCTCGTCGCTTGGAATGCCTATCAGCGCGGGCTCACGCTCGGTTCGTTCCTGAAGGCAGTCCCCGCTCCGCCGTAGTTCGCTCGAGACTCCTCTCGACGGCGGCGCGCGCGCTGATACGCTGAGCGCGCCGAGACCGACCAAGTGCCTGCCCGAACCGCGCTGATAGCGCTCCGATATCGCAACTATCGCCTGCTCTGGCTCGGCACGTTCATTTCGATGGGCGGATCCATGATGCGCAACGCCGCGCTCTTGTGGCACGTATCGCTGCTCGTGCCGCCGGGGAAAAAGGCGATCGCGCTCGGTGCGATGGGCCTCACGCGCGCGGTGCCGATCGTGCTTGGCTCGCTCGTGGCGGGCGTCGCGGCCGACGCCTTCGATCGCCGGCGCGTGCTGCTCGTCACGAACACGGTGATGATGCTGATCTCGAGCACGCTCGCGCTGATCACGTTCCTCGGCGTGCATCACCCTTGGCCGATCTACGCGCTGGCGACCGTGAGCGCGGCCGCCGCGACGTTCGACAACCCCGCGCGCAACGCCTTTTTCCCGACGCTCGTGCCGCGCGAGCACTTGCCGAACGCGATCAGCCTGAACAGCATCGTGTTTCAGTCAGCCTCGGTGATCGGCCCGCTCTTCGCCGGACTCATCATCGGCGTGAGCGGCGTGGGACCCGTCTACGTCGTGGACGCCGTGAGCTTCCTCGTGCTCGGCGGTTCTCTGCTGGCCATGCGCGACCTGCCGCCCCCGTTCGTGGGCGAACGCTTGACCGTGGGACCGCGCGCCGCTTGGGAGGGCCTGCGCTTCGTGTTCCAAAATTCGCTGATTCGTTCGTCCATGCTGCTCGATTTCTTCGCGACCTTCTTCGCCTCCGCGACCGCGCTCTTGCCGATTTACGCGCAGGACATCTTGCACGTAGGCGCGCACGGCTACGGCGTCTTGGCAGCGGCGACCGCCATCGGCGCCGTGAGCACGAGCTTCTTGCTCGTGCCACTGCTCGACCGCATCGTGCAACGCGGCCGCGTGCTGGTCAGCGCGGCTGTCGTCTATGGACTCGTGACGGTCGGCTTTGGCGTCTCCAAGGTTTTCTTGTTGAGCTGCGCGTTCCTGTTCCTGGCAGGCTCCGCCGACATGGTGAGCACCGTGCTCAGAAATGTGATCCGCCAGCTGTCCACCCCGGATCAGATGCGCGGGCGCATGACCAGCGTGA
>DASYCR010000442.1:0-1513 GCA_036500095.1 Polyangiaceae bacterium | reverse complement strand
AAACGCTGAGCCACGACACGCTCGAGGGCATTCGCATCCATCCGCTCTACACGAGCGAAGATTTGGCTGGCATCGAGCATCTGGATGCGAGCTCGGGCGCGTTCCCTTATCGCCGCGGCCCGCGCGCCACCATGTATACGTCGCGGCCTTGGACCATCCGGCAGTACGCCGGCTTTTCTACGGCGGAAGAGAGCAACGCATTCTACAAGCGCTCGCTCGCGGCGGGTCAGCGCGGGCTGAGCGTCGCCTTCGACCTGGCGACGCACCGCGGCTACGACAGCGATCACCCGCGTGTCTCCGGTGACGTGGGCAAAGCCGGTGTCGCCATTGATTCGGTCGAGGACATGAAGCGGTTGTTCGACGGCATTCCGCTGGGCTCGACCAGCGTGTCGATGACCATGAATGGTGCTGTGCTGCCGATCCTCGCAAGCTACATCGTCGCCGCCGAAGAGCAGGGCGTGCCCGCGGCCGAGCTCAGCGGCACGATTCAGAACGACATCCTCAAAGAGTTCATGGTGCGGAATACGTTCATCTATCCGCCCGCGCCGTCCATGCGCATCGTCGCCGATATCATCGAGTATGCGAGCTCGCACATGCCGCGCTACAACTCGATTTCGATCTCCGGCTATCATATGCAAGAAGCCGGAGCCACGCTCGAGCTCGAGCTCGGCTTCACGTTGGCTGACGGTCTCGAGTACATCCGCGCGGCGCTCGCGCGCGGGCTCGAAATCGATCAATTTGCGCCGCGTCTCTCGTTCTTTTTCGCCACGGGCATGAATTTTTTCATGGAGATCGCGAAGCTCCGGGCGGCGCGCGCGCTCTGGGCCAAGCTCGTCTCCGAGCGCTTCGCGCCGAAGGATCCGCGCTCGCTCGAGCTACGCACGCATTGTCAAACGTCGGGCGTGAGCCTGACCGCGCAGGACCCGCTGAACAACGTCGTGCGCACGACGATCGAAGCGCTCTCCGCGGTGCTCGGCGGCACACAAAGCCTGCACACCAACTCGTATGACGAAGCGCTCGCATTGCCCAGCGAGCAATCGGCGCGCGTGGCTCGCAACACTCAGCTCATCTTGCAGCACGAAGCGGGCCTGACTCAGGTGGTCGATCCGTGGGGCGGATCGTATTTCATGGAGGCGTTGACCGAGCAGCTCAGCCAGCGCGCGCTCAGCGTGATAAGCGAGGTCGAAGCGCTCGGTGGCATGGCGGCTGCGATCGAAGCTGGCCTTCCCAAGCGTCGGATCGAAGAAGCCGCTACGCGCCGCCAAGCTCGTGTCGATCGCGGCTTGGACGTGATCGTGGGGGTCAATCGCTTTCAGGCCGCAGACGAGCCCCCGCTCGAGGTGCGCGTGGTGGACGGCCGCGCGGTTCTCGAATCGCAACGGGCACGCCTCGAGAACCTCAAAAAAAATAGAGACTCCAAAGCGGTGGAACACGCGCTCTCCGAGCTCGGCGCGCGCGCTCGATCGGGCGTCGGAAATTTGCTCGAGGGCGCGCTCGTGGCCGTGCGCGCGCG
>DASYCR010000441.1:0-3081 GCA_036500095.1 Polyangiaceae bacterium | reverse complement strand
GCTCGGCGTCGGCGGAAGTGCCGGCGACGCGGCCGTTGCTGGTAGCGGAGGAATGAGTAACGGCGGTGTAAGTAGCGGCGGAACGAACAACGCTGGAACGAGTAACGGCGGAACGAGTAGCGCCGGAACGAGCGGGAGCGTTGGAGGAACGGGTGGCGCGGCACAAGGTGGCATGAGCGGCGGTGGGGGTTCGGGTGGAGTCGATCCAAATCTGCTCGGTTGCGCGCTCGTGACGACGTGTCCGCATTGCTGCGACACGACCGGCGTGTTCGCTCTAGACTCGCTCGCGAACGACGAAACGGCGCTCTACGTCACCGACTTCAAGGTGGCGGCTGGCTCCGCGTCTGCGTCGTTCAACCTCCCCGAAGTCGACGACGTGGGAGCGATCTTTTTCCATTTCAGTTCGCCCCAAAACATCGGCTCTCTCAGCATCACCGGGGCCGGCACCGGCGGCACGCTGGAGATAGCGCTCGTCCGCGGCAACGGTACCGACGGCTGCATCTACCCTGTGGTGGGAGGCACGCTCTCGTCCACGCCGAACGCGTGTTGGGGTTTGGGAGCCGGACCCTACGCCGTGCTCCCCGCCGATCAGATCGAGATTCGCGTTCGCTCGATTTCTGCGGGGCCGGCGGCGCTGAACGTCACGAACGTCCAGTTCGGACCCTGAATCTTTCGGGGTTTGCGCACACCTTGCTCTGGGGGGGTCGGGGAGTGAGCAGGAGCTCTTGCGGCGGGCGTTCGGGAGTATACTGACCCCACGGGTGAGCCACACGTGGGCATCGGCCCGAAATGTCGTTCCGCATGCCGCTTCGAGCCTCGGGTCAGACCACGGCGCCCTCGCCGAGCGCAAGCCTCTCTTCGGGCGACGCGCCGCCGCTCGTGCTCGCCTGGCTGTTTCCGAAAACGGACGGACACGTCGTGCCATTGCCCCCGCCCGGGCCGGGCGACGCGCTGATCGGCCGGGACGAGGAGTGTGTGGCTCAGTTGTCCGGTCAAGACGTGTCACGCCGACACGCAGCGATTCGGGTGCAGGGCCCGCACAGCGTGCTCATGGATCTCGGCAGCCGGAACGGCACCTGGGTCAATGGCCGCCGCATCACCTCCGTCGTGCTCGCTCCTGGAGACGTCGTGCGTGTAGGCGCTTGGATAGCGATCGTAACCCATTTTGCCGGTCCGTTTGGCAGCCTGGCTCCGGGTCTGTTCGGCGGCGCGAAATTGCGTGAGGCGCTCGCTCCCGTCGAGCAAGCGGCAGCTAGCGATTTGCCCATCATCCTCGAGGGTGAGACGGGCACCGGCAAGGAGGCTGTAGCGTCCGCGATCCACGCCTGGAGTGAGCGCACCGGCCCCTTCGTGGCCGTCAACTGCGCCGCCTTGCCGGAACAGCTCGCCGAGGGTGAGCTGTTCGGTTACCGGCGCGGCGCGTTCACCGGCGCAGATCAAGCGAGCCCGGGCTACTTCCGCGCCGCCCAGCACGGCACGCTCTTGCTCGACGAGGTCGGCGATCTGCCGCTCCCGCTCCAGGCCAAGCTGCTCCGCGTGCTCGAGCAGCGCGAGGTGCAACCGCTCGGCGAGCCCAGGCCGACGAAACTCGACGTGCGCGTGCTGGCCGCCGCACAGAGCAGCCTGAGCGAAGCCGTCGCCGACGGGCGATTTCGCGCCGATCTGTTCGCTCGGCTCGACGGGCTCTGCGTGCGCTTGCCGCCGCTGCGCGAGCGCCGCGCGGAGATCCCCTACTTGTTCACGCGCATGCTGGTCGCGGGCTCGGGCTCGCGCCCACCGGAGGTCGACGTGCGGCTCGTCGAGCGGCTTGTGCTGTATGATTGGCCGTTCAACGTGCGCGAGCTCGGCTTGCTCGTGAAGCGGCAGCTCGTGCTGCACGGCGCGGAAAGCCGCTTGAAGGTCGAGCATTTGCCGGAGCGGATCCGAGGCGCGCTGACGACCCCCGAGGAGCGCGCGCCGAGCGCGCCGCGCTCGCCGGTCATGGCGGCGCCCGAGCCGCCCGAGCTCGACCAGCTCCTTGATGCGTTGCGCGCCTCGCGCGGCATCGTGGCACGCGCCGCGCAATCGCTCGGTATTTCACGGCAGCGCGCCTATCGCATGCTGCAACAGCGCCCTGAGCTCGATCTGGACGAGCTGCGCCAGAGCGGAGACGAGCCGTGAGCCCGGAGCGCAGCGAACCCGGCACGTCCCGCGACGAAAGTGGACCGCAGGCTGCGCGCGTCGGTCAAATCGTGGCGGGGAAGTACCGAATCGAGCGCCTGATCGGTCGGGGCGGCATGGGTGAGGTGTACGAGGCTCGCCACTTGGTCGTCGGCCGTCGCTTCGCCATCAAGTTCTTGCAAGAGCGTCGCGCGCTGGCGCCCGATTCGGCCACGCGATTTCTGCTCGAAGCCCAGGCTGCCGGCGCGCTCGACAGCGAACACATCACCGCGGTGCTCGATTTCGATAGAGCGCAAGACGGCGCGCCGTTTTTGGTGATGGAGTACCTCTCGGGCGAAAGCCTCGCGCGCATCCTCGCACGCGAGGGACGCTTGCCCGTGCCCCGCGCGCTGGACATCCTTCTCCAGGTGGGCGGCGGGCTCGAGGTCGCCCACGAGGCTCGTATCGTGCATCGCGATCTCAAGCCGGACAATCTCTTCGTCGTGCGCCGCGCCGACGGCTCCGACCTCGTGAAGATCTTGGATTTTGGTATCGCCAAGCTGCTCGGCGACGGGCCGGACGCGGGTACGACGCACAGCGGCGCGGTGCTCGGCACTCCCTTTTACATGGCCCCCGAGCAGGCGCGCGGCGAAAAGACAGTGGACCATCGCGTCGACATCTACGCGCTCGGCGTGATCGGCTACGAGGTCCTGAGCGGGCAAAAGCCGCATCCCGGTGACGGCTACAACGCGATTCTTGCCCACATTTTGACGCAGCCCGTGCTCCCGCTGCACGCGTTGCGACCCGATTTGCCGAGCGGGCTCGCGGCGGTGATCGAACGCGCGCTGGCTTTCGATCCCGCGGCGCGACACGCTTCGGTCTCGGCATTCGTCGCGGAGCTCTCGCCTTTCGCTGGACGCGAAATCAAGGCGCGCGACTCGC
>DASYCR010000440.1:0-1569 GCA_036500095.1 Polyangiaceae bacterium | reverse complement strand
GGATTCGCGGCGCTCGCCGCGGCGCGCTCGTTCGTTCCTTGGTGTCGCGCAAAAAAGACGACTCCGGCGATGCCGCCAGCGACGAGCGCCGCGCTCATCCATTTGAACCAGAGCGAACCGTGTGCGGCGGTCCCTAAGCGGGCCGTCGTGCCGAGCATTGTGGCGCTGCCAACGCCTGCGCTGAGCGCAGCGCCGACGCCAACGGCCGCCAAAGTGCGATCGACCGCGCCTGGCGCAGGCACGTCCAGCTCGGCGGAGCGCAGCACGGAGAGCTCAGTCGCGCTCCAATCGGCTTGAATATCGTCGTCCTGGTCCATGCTCAGCTTTGCCCCTCAGCGAGCCCGCGTTTGCGCAACGCTTCGCGGAACATCTCACGTGCGCGCCGCAGCCGCGATACGGCCGTGCCCACTGGCACACCGACCAGCGCAGAGACCTCGCTTTTTGTCATTTGCTCGAGCTCGAACAACACGAAAACAGTCCGAAGCTCCACCGGCATGGTGAGTAGCGCCTCTTGTAGGATGTTCCGGCGCCGTCCCGCTTCGGCGTTCTCTTCCGGGCTCGGCGCGAGATCGGCGCCTTCTGGCAGCTCACCCGAAAGCTCGCGATTCTTCGCGCTGCGGCGCTCGTCTGACGCGACACGCAGCGCGGTGCCGAACAAGAAGCTCTTCTCGCTGCCCTCGGCGATCTGCGAGACACGCCGAGTTGCGACCAAGAACACCTGCTGCGTCGCGTCTTCGGCGCTGCGCGAGGGCACCCCGAGCCGGAGCAACAGCCGCCAGACAAAAGCATGATGCTCGCGCACGATCGCGGTGATCCGAGCGTCGTCTCGGGTGCGTGGCTCCACCTCCGCCTCAATAGCACCTGCCAGCGCCATGGCATTCCGGCTCTCACCCAGGCCGGCTGTGTCGATCGAGCCCATGACCTGAATCACGCTACCCGCCCCCAAATGGCCAGGCCATTCAGTTTATCGCACGGGGGAATTTCAGGTGACACTGCATGCATTAATGGGGGCTCGGAGCAAAACGGATCATGCTGCCCGCCTTTCCCGCGCCGGGGCCGATTCTGACTCCGGCGCCCAGCTGGTCTAGAGTCGGGCGGCTATGACCGAACGCGACTTTTTCAGCGACGCGGCCAAGCGCTCGAGCGCGGCCGCGGTGCGGAGCGTGGAGGCAAAGACCTCGGCGGAGCTAGTGGTGGCCGTGCGTAAACGCTCCGGCTCGTACGGTGTGCTCGCCTACCATTTCGGCGTGGGCTCTGCGGCCGTCGTGGTGCTCTACTTGCTGGTCGCGCCAGGCTTGTACAGCGTGGGCGCGATAGCGCTGGAGGGCATCCTCGCGTTCGGGCTCGGCGTGCTGGTTTCGGCAAATTTCGACACGTTGCTACGCGCGGTCTCACGCAGCGCAACGCTCGACGCGAACGTGAATCGCGCGGCGCGAGCGGCGTTCTTCGATCTCGGTATCTCTCGCACATCGGGGCGCAGCGGCATCCTGGTGTATGTGTCCTTGTTCGAGCGTCGCTGTGTGGTGCTGAGCGACATCGGGCTCGATCCGAAGCGGCTCGAACCGGGTT
>DASYCR010000439.1:0-1532 GCA_036500095.1 Polyangiaceae bacterium | reverse complement strand
CGAGTACTCGAATCTGCGCGTGCTCACGCCCAAGGTGCGCGAGGGCGAGCCCATACAGCTGTCGGTCGACGTCAAGAACGTTGGAGCCCGCGCGGGCGTCGAAATAGTACAGGTGTATCTCAACGATGTCGTCACCTCGGTGACGTGGGTCGACAAAAAACTCGTCGACTTTGCGCGTGTTTCGCTCGCAGCGGGCGAGCAGAAGACGGCCGCGTTCTCGATTCCCTACGAGCGGCTGACGCTCGTGGACGCCTTCGAAAAAGTCGTCGTGGAACCCGGCGAGTTCGAGTTGCGCGTTGGCCCTTCCTCGGAAGAAGCGACGCTGTTACGCGCGCGATTCACCGTGGAGGGGCAGGCTTTTTCGTTCTCGAGAATTCCGGGCGTGGCGCGAACCTGAGTGCCACGGACCCTCGGTCCGCGCTACAGGCTCTTGGCGCAGCGAAACCCAGCGACCAGCATGCGCCACTCCGGCGGATGATGAACGCGGTTCGACGCGCGCAGTCCGGCGCCGGGATAGTTGAATGCGCCGCCGCGCAGTGCTCGCTCGCACCCCGTTGGGATCGGATTCGAGCCGGTGAAGCCCTTCAGTTTTTGCCTGCGGATCGAGGCCAATGACGCGAGGACTTCGTCGCACGTCCCCGGCACACCCTGAGCGCTAGCGGCGCGCTGGTAAGCCATGGGGTCGTAGATATCCGCCGTCCACTCCCAAACGTTGCCTGTGAGGTCGAAGTGTCCGTACGGACCGCGTCCGTCCGGATACGAACCGACCGGGCTGGTCGTCGCGCCCACGGCTCCCACTTTGCGGCCGAAACAAGCCAGGTGCGCGTCGGGAGTTTGATTGCCCCAAGCGTATTTGCGGCCGTCGTCGCCGCGCGCTGCGCGCTCCCACTCCGCCTCGCTCGGCAAGCGCTTGCCACGAAACGCGCAATAAGCCTCAGCGTCGAACCAAGACACGCCGACCACCGGCTGGCTCGCGCCGCGAAAGCCCGACTCCGGCCCGGCATGAAAACCACGCGCGACGTTCTCGCGGAACATCTTGCAGGCTTTTTGGTCGACGCATTCCAGATAGGCTTGGTTCGTCACCTCTGTCTTGTCGAGCACGAAGCTCTGGACCGTGACGGCATGAGCCGGTTGCTCGTCGCGCTCACCCACTCCATCCGCACCCATCGTGAATGTACCGCCGGGGACGGGCAGCATGTCGTCTGAGACGCTCGCGTTCGCCACGGGCGGCGCGGGTGGCGGGTTCGCGGGCGGCGCGGGCACGCCAGTTTGCGCTCGCGCTGCTGGGGGCGCGCTGGTCGCCAGAGCGACGCAGGCAAGGACCATTGACGAGAGGTCGCGCAGAGCTCGGCGATTCATGGTCGCGCGGCGGGAGGCGTTTGCAACAGTACCTTGAGCGACACGTGTCGATCCGCGGCGTCGGCTTCCGGTGGCTTGGCGCCCGGCCCAAAAACGCTCGCCGAAAGCGTGATGGTCTGTAAGCGCTTGGCGTCCACACCGAGTGAGGTCAAAAGTTGCTTGACCGCTCGCGC
>DASYCR010000438.1:0-2338 GCA_036500095.1 Polyangiaceae bacterium | reverse complement strand
ACGTGTCCACGGCGTTGCTCGGCGTGCCGCGCCTGGTCGATCCGGGAAAGCACGTGGTGCAAGCGCGCGACGGAGCCCGACAGACGAGCGCCGAGATCACGCTCGCCGAGGGCGAGTCCAAGCCGCTCGCGTTGAGCTTTCAGTCGGCGGGCTCCGTTGCGAACCCGGGCCCAGCGCCAGCTCCGAGCGGCCCACCCGCGGACACGAGCAATCATCCAGGGTTCGGCACCCAAAAAACCGTCGCGTTGGTCGCCGGCGGCGTCGGCGTCGTGGGTGTCGTGCTCGGCACCGTCTTCGGGCTCGAGTCCAAATCGAAGCACGACGACGCAGACAAATACTGCACCGGCAGCGCGTGCACGGACGCGCGCGGCGTCACCCTCAAGAGTGACGCTCGCAGCGCCGGCAACGTCTCGACGGCGATGATGATCGTGGGTGGCGTCGGACTCGCGAGCGGCGTCACGCTCTGGCTCACGGCGCCGAAGGCGAGCTCCTCCGCGCAAGTCGGCGTCGGGCTCGGTTCGCTACGACTCAGCGGAGCGTTTTGAATGCGCGCCGTCAAGCTCGCGCTCCTGCTCTCCGTCGTTGGCCTGCTCGGGCTCGCCGCGGGCTGCAACGCGATCCTCGACAACGGCGAGGGGCATCTCGTCTCGACCCCAAGTGGTAGCGCTGGGACGATCGCGCAAGCCGGAGGCAGCGCCGGCGCATCTGCCGGATCGGGCGGCGCGAGCGCGGGCACGAGTGGCGCGGGCACGAGCGGCACGAGCGGCGCGAGCGGCGCGGGCGACAACGGCGGTGAAAGCGGCGCCGCGGGCGACTCGACGGGTGGCACCGCGGGCATCGGCGGCGGAGCCGCAGGCAGCGGCGGAACGGCAGGCACCTGCTCGGCGGGCGTCTGGGACATGACGAACTGGGACCAATCTTGCTGGCAGTGAATGGATCCAAAAATGGAAATCAAAATCTACACACTCAAGCTCAGCCCCCCTCGCTGGCTCCGCAACACCCTCGTGTATGCGGTGCTGCCCGTCGGAGCGCTGCTCGGCGCGGCGGTCACCGTGCGCGCCGCGGTCACGCTCACGACCTTTACGTCGAACACGCCGATCAAGGCCGCGGACGTGAACGCGAATTTCACCAACCTGAACACCGCCATTACGGCGTTGCAGACGTCCTCCGCGTTGCTTTATGGCGTTGCTGGTCCGGTGGTGACCACCTCGGGCACCACGGACAAATTTACCGTCGCCAGCTGCGGAGCCACGGGACGTATCGTCACCGGTTTCTGTGTGACCAACCCGCCGCAACCGGTGGTGGCGGCGGGCATGACCGGGCTGTGGAAATACGGACCGTACGATTCGAACGTGGGTGCACCACAAACTGCAGCCAATCCCGTGCTCAGCAGCCTCTGGGTGTGCGACGTCTCGCCGCCGGCCACGGCGATCACCATCCAGGCCTACGCCGTGTGTATGAAGGCGCCGTAGGCCCAGCTGAACGCGTTTCGCGTCAGCTGCTCGTCTTCTTCCAACCGTCGAGCCCCGTGACCCGCGCGTGCAACGCCTGAACATTCGGGAACTCGCCGAGCGGCGCGTCGACCTGCTGCGCGTACATCATGGACGCTCCGAGCGTCAGATCGGCGATCGTGAGCGCGTTGCCCACGACGTATTGCTTGCCTTCCAGGCGCTTGTTCAGCACCGCCGCGAAGCGACGAAAGTTCGAGAGAGCCTCCTGGACCTTGCCTTCGTCGGGGTCACCGAGGCCCAGCATGCCTTTGAGCGCGCGCTCGAAGCCGAGCGTGCCGAGCTGCGGCGAGAAGTGAGCCGCATCCCAAAACTGCCAGCGCGTGACGTCCGCGCGCGCCTTTTCATCGCGCGGCAGGAGTCCGGACTCCGGCTTCTGCGAGGCCAGGTACTGCATGATCGAGCGCGACTCGGTGAGCACGAAGTCGCCATCGACGAGCGTCGGCACGGCTCCGTTCGGATTCAGCGCCAGGTACTCCGGGCTCTTGTGCTCGCCTTTGGAGAAATCGAGCAGCTGCTCATCGAGCTTGAGCTCGAGAACGGCGGCGGTGAGACGAACGCGGCGAACGTTGGGCGATAGCGGATTGTAATAGAGTTTCATCTTGAACCTCGGGTTTTGGTCCGCGCGGTATAGCACGCGGCGAAGTGCGAGCCTGCAGTTCGAGTGAGTCCCGGGTTCCGACGGCGAGGCAGCGCCGTGACTTGCAGAAGACGAGCGCCGGCTCGACTCAACCGGGCGTGGTCGTCGCGGGTGCGTCGGCTTTCGTCGCGGGCGCGGGCTCTGCTGGAGCGGCGGGCGCTTCCGGGGTGGGTGGCGCTGCCGGCGGCGG
>DASYCR010000437.1:0-3879 GCA_036500095.1 Polyangiaceae bacterium | reverse complement strand
CTGATCCCAGCAGACGAGCGTGGCGATGCGTCCGAACTTCGTGTCGAACGACCTGAATCCGAGATCACCCGGCGTGAAGTAGAACTTTTCGAAGAACAGCGGATCGTCCGGAATATGCATCTTGCGGTACACGCCGAGCGTGTCCCCGTCCGGCCCGACGACGGCCAGGCTATTGTGATAGAGGCCGGCCGCTCGCCGCTCGAAGATCGGAACCACCACGCTGACCGCGCACGCTTTGGCCACCTGAGCCATTGCTTGCACGGTCGGGCCGTCGAGCGGTTCAGCGAGTTCGAAGAACGCGGTGTTTTCTTCCTGACAAAAGTAGGGAGACGCAAAGAGCTCTTGCAGGCAGACGAGCCTCGCCCCCCGCTTGGCCGCGTCGCGGATCAACGCGCTCGTGCGCTCGATATTTTCCTGCTTGTCAGGCCCGGCCGTGGTCTGCACGAGGCCGATCGTGATTTTGCGCGCCGTCATGGCTTGGTTCCTAGTGGGTCCGCCGTCCGCTCGCCAATCAAAAACCTCGGTCGATTCTTCAATATCTCGTAAATCTTGCCGAGGTAGGTGCCCACGATGCCGAGCAGCACGAACAAGATACCGAACATCAGCGACATGAAGGTCATCACCGACGCCCAGCCGGTGACTGTGTGACCCGAGAGATAGCGACAAACGATGTACGCGAGTTCACAAGCCGCGAACGCGCTCGTCAAAAACCCAATCCAAATGCCGAGCCGGAGCGGCAAGAGCGAGAACGAGAGCAGGGCTCCCGACGCGAAGCGCAGCATCTTGGGCAAGGTGTACTTGGAGACGCCCGAGTGACGCTCAGCCACCTGGTACGGCAACGTGGCCGTCGGCAGACCCAGCCAGCTCACCATCCCACGTAAGAAGAGATCCGCGTCACCCATCTCGCGCAGGGCCGCGACGGCGCTTTCGTCCAGCAAACGGAAATCGGAGTTGCCCGCGGCCAGGCCGATCCCGGTCAGACGCGAGAACACGCGATAAAATTGACGAGAGGTCGTGCGCTTGAACCAGGACACGCGCGCGTCGTCGATGCGCTGTGTGCCGACGACTTTGTAGCCGCGGCGCCAAGTCGCGAGCATCTCCGGGATCAGCGCGGGTGGGTGCTGCAAATCCCCATCCAAGCTGACCACGGCGCGGCCGCGCGCGTCGTAAAGCCCCGCCAGGAGCGCGTGTTGATGACCGAAGTTCCGAGCCAAGCGCAGCCCGCGCACGCTGGGCCGCGCCTGTGCTTGCTCCTGGATCCGAGACCACGTCTGATCCCCGCTGCCGTCGTCGACGAGCACGATCTCGAACGGGATGCCCAGCGGGTCGACGACTGCCACGATGGCGTCCACGAGCGCCGCGACGTTGCCCTGTTCATTGTACATGGGCGACACCACCGACAGCTCGACGGACTCTCGACTTGCGGTCATCGTGACCCGACGTTTCGTAGCATTTCTAGGCGGCGTACGGTCCGTGATATAGCCGGCTCGGAGAGGCGTCCTGCAAAACTTGGCGGAAAGCAAGCTCGGCCAGCGCCTCGAACTCGGGCTCGTGGCGTTGTCCTGTCTGCTCTTTGCCGCGAGCTACGGCTTCAACTACGGCGTCGACAATCAGGTCGTCTACTTGCTCAAGTCGCTGACGCTCGTCGAGCGCGGGTTGCTGCGCGCCGATTGGTATACGTCACACACAACGCAGTACCACCCGACGTTCGCCTACCTGGGAGCGCTGTTGCTCTGGCTCCGCCGGGACGGCTGGGCCGTCGCGATCGCGCAGTCCGCGATCATCGCGCTCGGCACGTTCGTGATCTACGGCATCGTGCGCGCCGTCGCGGGTGTGCGTCACGCGCTGGTCGCGTTCTGGCTGCTGTTGGCCGTGCTGTTCGTCACGCGCACCTCGAGCGTGATGGTCAGCTACATCTTCGATTTCATCTTGCAACCCTCGACGCTCGGCAGCCTGGGTTTGCTCGGCGCCATGTACTACTTCGTCGAAGAGCGCTGGCTCGCGTCGGGGATCTGCCTGGCCGGCAGCGGCGCGTTTCACGTCAACTACTTGGTGCTGGGCTACCCGGTCTTCGGGCTCGCGCAGCTCGCGCTCGGCACCCGCGGGCTGTGGGAACGGCTAAAATTGCAGTTCGGCCCGCTCGTGCTGGTGACGATCGCGGTCTCGCCCATGCTGCGCAAGAGCGCGTCCGCGCGCGGCCTCGAGCAGGCACAGCAGATCCTGTTCAACGTGCGCTCGCCGCACCACTATTCACCGGGCACACACGAGCGAAACTTCATGCCGCCCGCGGCCTACGCGTTGTTCGGCATCGGCGCGGGCTGGCCCATTTTGCGCTCCGCGTCCGGCAAGCGCTTGGGTGCGCTGTTGGCCGGTTTCTCGGCCGTCGTGTGGACCGGCACCTTGCTTACGACCTGGATTTGGGTGCCGCGCGTGGCGCAGTTGTTCGTCTGGCGGTTCGCGCCGTTCGCCGATTTGCTCAATCAGATCCTCGCGACCTCCGCGCTTGCTCAGCTGGTCGCCAGGCCCGCGCGCGGCAAACTCCATCCGCCCGCGCTCCTCGGCGCGTGCTTCATCGGCGTAGCTGTGCTCGGTCTCTTCCTGAAGGATCACGAAGACGCCCCACTGCCGCGGCTCGCGCTGGCGTACCTCGCTTTCGGCTTGCTCGCATATGGCCTCGACGTCGGCTTGGATTTGCTCACGCCGCGTGTGCCCGCGCGGCTGGTTGCCCGCGTGCGCTGCGTGCTGGCGTGGGCGGGCGTCCCGTTCGCGCTCGTCGCGCTCACGTTCGCCGCGCGTCCCAAGCTGCAAACGATCGCCGAGCGTTCCACGCTGCTCAGCCCGCGCAATGACGCAACGCACGACCTGTACGGCTGGCTCGCGAGCAGCTCGCCGCGTGACGCGATATTTCTCACGCCGCCCGACATCGACGGCATGCGCCTGCTCGGCAAACGCGCGATCGTGGTCGATTGGAAAGCCGCGCCGATCTTGCCTCGCGATCTGCTCGAGTGGCACGCGCGCATCAGCGCCGTCACGGGTCGAGCCGTATCGAGCTCGCGCGATCTGGCCGGCTACCCCGCGCTGTCGCTCGCTCAAATTTTGGAGGTGGCGCGCCGTTACGGCGCAAGCTTCGTCGTCGAACGCCGGCAACACGCGGGCCCCCTGAGCGAGCTCGCGGTCGTCTATCAGAATCCGGGCTACGTCGTATTCCGGGTGCCGTAGAGCCAAGCGGGCGCCGCTCGGCCTTGCTCGACGAACGGCTCTAGGGCACCTTGCGGCCTGGACGCGCTGGCCATGACACCGAGCCATCCGAAGCTATCGTTCGTGATCCCGTTTCTGAACGAGGAAGCGACGCTGCGCGCGCTGTTCGAAAAAATCGCGCAAGCCGTGCAACCGCTGCTCGCGAAGTCGGACGACTTCGAGGTGATCCTGGTCGACGACGGCAGCACCGACGGTTCGCTCGCCGAGGCGGAGCACCTGGTGCGCGAGCATCCGCAAGTGCAACTGCTCGAGCTCCAGGGAAATTTCGGTAAAAGCGCGGCGCTCGCCGCCGGTTTCGGCGCCGCGCGCGGCCGCATGGTGTTCACGCTCGACGCGGATCTGCAGGACGATCCCAAGGAGATCCCGCGTTTCGTGGCCAAGCTCGAGGAAGGCTTCGACTTGGTCTCCGGCTACAAGCTGAAGCGGAACGACCCGATCACCAAGGTGATCCCTTCGCGCGTCTTCAATCTGCTCGTGCGCCTGACGACCGGCGTGAAGCTCCACGACGTCAATTGCGGCTTCAAGGCGTATCGCGACGTGGTGCTCAAGAACGTGCGCCTGTACGGCGAGCTACATCGCTTCATCCCCGTGCTCGCGCACTGGAAGCGCTATCGGATCAGC
>DASYCR010000436.1:0-1630 GCA_036500095.1 Polyangiaceae bacterium | reverse complement strand
ACGTGGGTAAGGCGCTGTGCAGCGAATCGCAGTGGCGGCGCGCGTGCGCGAGCTTTCCGGAGATCGCTCAGGCCGCGTCGTGGACCGAGAGCCTCGAAGACGGCCAGAGCGTCGTGCGCGGCGGGGCTACCTGCTCCACGCGCAAGCTGGTGAGCGAGGACGATCGCGATCCAGCGCGGGTCGGCTTGTGTTGCGACCGGGCGATCGCGATGACGACGACCACCTTGCAGAAGCAATTTCTAGCCTCGGTCGGCAACGTGTTGATCAAGGTCGAAAAAGCGCTGAACCAGCGGAATATCGACGGTTTCTTGGAGCTGAGCGACGACAAGATCTCGCTCAACCAAAAGCCGAGTGACAAGGCGAGTTTGCGCAATCTGCTCACGCAATCCTTCAGCGCCTCGCAAGACCTGGTGGTCGTGAACGACATTTGCGACATCTCGGTCGAGGGCAAGCGCAGCTACAAGAAGGTGCATCGCAAAAAGGTGCCGGTCACCGAGACCACGGGTTGGAGCGCCGTCTGCCGGCAAACGCGCCATCGCGACGGCAAGGCCTTCAGCGCAAA
The DNA here is from genome assembly GCA_036500095.1 of Polyangiaceae bacterium. GTDB lineage: Bacteria > Myxococcota_A > Polyangia > Polyangiales > Polyangiaceae > PMG-095. Next base: position 1,068 of record DASYCR010000436.1, on the reverse strand, counting down.
GAGCACCTATGATTTCACGGCCACGAGCAAGATCCGCGCGATTGCGGACGCGGAGTCGCGCGGGCCGGAGTGACTCCCGGCGATGAACGCTCCTTCCCGCCCCCGCCTCCGCCGCCCCACGCTGGGCCTGCAGCTGCTCGTTGCGTTCACTTGCGCGGCGCTCTTGCCGCTCTTGCTCTTGGGCTACTCGCAGCTGATGTCCTGGCAAGAGTCGGAGGAGGCTCACGCCGATCGGGAGACCTTGCTCTCGAGCACCTCGCTCGCGCGCGAGATCGGTGGGCTGCTCAAGGCACGCGCGGAAATCGTGCGCACGTTGGCCGCCGAACTGAGCGCGACACCCGAGCTGTCGCGGCAGGCGCTGGAGGCCCTCACGGATCGCTTCGTGCGCGCCTCACCCGGTTTTTACGTGATGGAGATTGCGGATCCGAGCGGCATGGCCATCGGCGGCGCGCTCCACGACGCTTCGGGCACGCACCCCGTGCACGGCACTTCCTACGCGGATCGCGAGTACGTCAAGCGCATCCAGAGCGGCGCCGATTTCGCGGCATCCAGCATGTTGCGCTCGAAGCTCACCGGACGGCCCGCGATCATCCTGGCCGCGCGCGTTCCGGGCGCTGACGGCGGTTTGCGCGCCATCGCGCTGGCGGGGGTCGATCTGTCGCTGGTCGAGCTGGCCGTCACGCGCGTGACGCTCGCTGCGCCCGGGCTGTCCAGCGTGATCAGCGACGCTTCGGGCAGCGTGGTCGCCGCCGACAGTTCGAGCGCGCTCGCCGTGCTCGACAAGACCGGCAAACGCGAGCTGTTTGCGCCCGCCACGGGGTCCGAGCCTGAGCGCCGTCATGGCGATTTTGCAGGGCGCGCGCGGCGCGGCGTGGTGACGCGCATTCAGTCGAACGTCGTCGATTGGTCGGCGCTGTGCAGCTGGCCGGAAGAACTCGTGCAAGCGCGAGCGCGCTCGGTCGCGCACATGACGCTCGCCGTCGTGCTGGGCGCGCTGATCCTCGGGCTCGGGTTAGCGATCGGCCTGGCGCGCTTGGTGGGCGGTCCCGTGGCGAAACTCGCCGGCGT
>DASYCR010000435.1:0-1943 GCA_036500095.1 Polyangiaceae bacterium | reverse complement strand
CCGCGGTTCGTTTGCCGGAGCCTACGCGAGCACGCTGAACGACTACGAGAGCGCGGCTGCGCTTTACTACTTCCGATTGACCACGCAAGCGCCTTAGCGAGCCCTGCGCGCTAACGGTTCACCGTGCTCATGTCCGGATAGCGCTCGCCGGCGAAGCGCTCGCGCGGCGCCGCGCGTTCGAGTTCAGCGAGCTCGGCCTTGGTGAGCGTGACGTTGCTCGCCGCGGCGTTCTCTTCCAGGTAGCTGCGACGCTTGGTGCCGGGGATCGGCACGATGTCGCTGCCCTGCGCGAGCACCCAGCTGAGGGCGAGCTGGGCCGGTGCTACGCCGCGCGCGACGGCGAGCTCGTTGACGCGCTTCACGAGTTCTAGATTCTTGGCGAAATTCTCGCCCTGAAAGCGGGGAAACATGCGGCGCCGATCGTCCGGCGCGAGATCGCTCGCTTGCTTGATGGTGCCGGTCAGAAAGCCGCGGCCCACCGGACTGTAGGCGACGAAGCCGATGCCGAGCTCACGCAGAACCGCGAATGTGCCGTCCTCGGGCTCGCGACTCCACAGCGAATATTCCGATTGCAGCGCGCTGATCGGATGCACCGCGTGCGCGCGACGAATAGTGGCCACCGACGCCTCCGACAAGCCGAGATAACGCACCTTGCCGGCGCGCACGAGCTCGGCCATCGCGCCGACCGTGTCCTCGATCGGCGTCTTGAGATCGACGCGATGTTGATAGTAGAGGTCGACGTACTCGACGCCGAGCCGCTTGAGCGACGCGTCGATGCATGCGCGCACGTACTCGGGCCGGCCGTCGATGCCGCGGAAGGAACCGTCCGTGCCGCGCACGTTGCCGAACTTGGTGGCGATGATGGCTCGCTCGCGCTTGCCGCGCAGCGCCTTGCCGAGCAGCTCCTCGTTCTTGAACGGGCCGTACATGTCGGCCGTGTCGAAGAAGTCGATACCGAGCTCGAGCGCGCGGTGAATCGTCGCGATCGATTCCGCGTCGTCACCCACGCCGTAGAACTCCGACATGCCCATGCAGCCGAGCCCGAGCTCGGAAACCGTGAGCCCCTGCGTTCCCAGCTTGCGCTTTTTCATCGCCTTGATCTGCGGCTAGCGCCCAGTGAACGCAAGCGCCGCAAAATGCGGCGGGTGAGCGAGGGGGCTTGTTCCTCGATGTGCCGAGGGAGTATCAATGATGGCGCGCGCTACGAGCGCGCCATTCCGAGGAGTAAAGCCATGGCCAAAGGACAAGAGCGCCCCAAGAACATGAACAAGCCCAAGCTCACCGTGAAGGAAAAGAAAGAGAAGAAGAAGGCCAAGCAAGAGGCCAAGGGGCGCTAGTTTTCCGGGTCTGGCGCTGGTCACCCACGCGCAAATGGTGGCTCGCTGCGTGCAGGCTCCGACCTGGGCTTGAACGCGCATCTCGCGTGTGAAAAGAGCTTCGTCCATGACGATTTCGCGCGAGCCTTGCTTTCGAAACGTGGCGCTGACGCTGGCCCTCGCCGGCGTCACCGCCGGCTGTTTGACTCCGCCGGGCTCTCCGGGCGGACCGCCGCTCGAGCCGACCGGCACCGGCGCGAGCGCGGTGGGCGGCAACGACCCCGGCGTGAGCAGCGCGAAGGGCGGCATCCCTTACATCTGGAAGAACGTCACTATCCTGGGCGGCGGCTACGTCACCGGCAACGTCTTCAGCCGCGCGGAAAAGAACTTGCTCTACGCGCGCACGGACGTGGGCGGCGCGTATCGCTGGGATCAACCCAGCAAGACCTGGATCGCCATCACGGATCAGTTCGGCCGCGTCGGTAACTCCGGCGGCATCGACAGCATCGCCGCGGACCCGACCGATCCGAACAAGGTGTACGCCGCGCTCGGTACGTATACGCAGTCTTGGGCCGACGTCGGCGACATGATCCGCGCGAACGATCGCGGCAGCACTTGGGCCGTGAC
>DASYCR010000434.1:0-6696 GCA_036500095.1 Polyangiaceae bacterium | reverse complement strand
TTTCGCAAGCCGAGCACGACGAGGCGGCCTATCCGCTGCTCGTCACCACCAGCAGCGAGCTGGTCGACGCCGTGTGCGCCGAGCTCACGAAGCAACTCGCAGGCTTGCCGCGCCGTAGTATCGCAGAAGCCGCCCTGAAGGCCAACGGCTTCGCGCTGGTGGTCAAGGCGCGCAAGACGCTCGCGCACGTCGCCAACGAGCTGGCGTCCGAGCACGTCGCCATTCACACCGATAACCCGCGTGAGCTCGCCGACCAGATCGTGCGCGCCGGCGCGCTCTTCGTCGGAGCGGATACACCCGAGGCTGCCGGCGACTACTTGGCCGGGCCTTCACACGTGCTACCGACCGGCGGTGCCGCGCGCTTCAGCGCGCCGCTCGGCGTTTACGATTTCGTCTCGCGCAGCTCGCTCATCAGCTATCAGCCCGGCGCGCTGAGCGCGCAGGCCGCCCTGATCACGGCCTTCGCGCGCGCCGAGGGGCTCGAGGGCCACGCTCTGGCCGTGGAGCGACGCCAGGCGAAGAAGAGCTGATAAGCTGCTGTTAGTATTGAGTAATTCAAACAGATCGACGGCTCGCTCCGGCGGGCGCCACGTGACCCGCGACCCGAATCGCCCCGAGCGCAACCCATAAAGGGCGCGGTATCGTAGCGAGCTTCGTTCCTCTTTCGCGCAAGGAGCGCCCATGACATCGAGCTTACGGTTGAGGACCGCGGTCACCGCGCTTGTCTCGCTCTGCTTCGCGGCGAGCTGCGCCGAAGAACGCCCACCGATCAATCAAGTGCAGGCCAATGCGCTCGACAAGTCGTTCTTCGTCGGACCAAAGCTCGACGATCAAAGCGACAACCCGGAGTTTTACTATCGACCGACGATCGTCGACGTCGACTACGGCGCGGGGCAAGCCGCGCTCTTTACGGCGAGCTCCCAGACCATCGCGCGCATCAAATGGGAGATCACCGAAAATACGCTGAACGCGCGGCTCACCTACGAGCACATCCTGGACTCGACCGGCAACGGCACGCCGACCTCGCCCGACGCGAACAGCGGGCAGATCGCGGCGTCCTTCAAGATCGAGAGCCACTTCGACATCAAGCGCAGCTACAACCCTCAGACAGGCGAGGATCAGAACATCGTCGTCGAGAACACGACCGATCGCCCCTGGTACGAGCGCCAGTACATGCACGTGGACTGGTCCCAAAACCTGATCACGAACGCGTACGATCTGGACACGCTCGCGCAGCTGCAAGCCTTCTCCGACGGCGCGCTCACCTACGAGCCGGTCGCCTACACCGTGAACGATCCGAACGATCCGGACTCGCCAGTGTTCGACGGTCAAACCGGCTATTTCGACGTCACGAACAAGGTGTTCGCCACGCCGCAGACCGTGGACACGCCCTTCGGGACGCTGCCCGCGTGCTACCTGTCACCCGACTTTTTCGGCGGCACCGGGCCGGACGGTGACTGCGACCCGACCGAGCTCAAGGTGCGCTTGTCGTTCCGGCGCGTGGTCGACGACGACTACGAACCGGTCAACTGGGACGGTGACCGCATGAACATGTTCGGCTTGTTCACGACGGGCACGCTGAACCCCGATCGGCTCGGTTACGATCGCAACTACGGCGTGGTCGACGACAAATGGTACCGCCTGGTGTCGCGTCACAACATCTGGGCGCAAAGCCACGCCTACGACGGAAACGGCAACCCCTACCCCTGCTACACGAGCGATCTGACGCCCGACGGGCTCGAACCGACGCGCGACCAAGAGCAATATGACAGCAGCGGCAAGCTAGTACCCGGCATCGACGGCACCGACGACGAGTGCGAAACCGCCGGCGTGGGCTCGCGCTGCGATCGCTTCCGGCACCAATGCACGCTGCCTTTCCGGCAACGTGCGACGGTGACCATTCCGTTTTACTACGCGCCCGAGGGCGATCCGACGCTGTTCGATTCTTCCGCGCAGGCGCTGGGCGAATGGGACAAGGCCATGCGCCACACGGTGCAGGTGGCCCGCTACGCGGAGTGTATCCGCACGGGCGGCGGCGTCGCGTATGACGGCGCGATCGCCCAGTGCCAGGCCAGCTACCCGAACACGGAAGACGCAGCCGTCGCCGCCGTGCCCAGCATTTTCGTGCTGTGCCACAGCCCGGTCGTCGCCGGCGACGATCCCGCCTGTGGACAGCCTGGCCTTTTGGCGCGCGTCGGCGACCTTCGCTACAACGTGCTGAACGTGATTCAGAAGCCGCAATCGGCATCACCCTGGGGGGTGATGGGCGACGCTTCCGATCCGATCACGGGCGAGGTCGTCGCGGCCAGCGTGAACGTGTGGAACGCCGTCACCGACATCGCCACGCAGAAGGCGATCGACACCATGCGCTGGTATCTCGGCGAGCTCTCGAACGACGACATCAGCAGCTCCAACTACGTCAAGGCCGCCGTCACCCAGGATCAACGCGGGGTCGGCGATCCCGGGCTGAGCACGCCGCTGCTCTCTACCGACAGCATCTCCGCGCGACTGTCCGCGATGGACTCGCGACTCAACGACGGCAGTCCGCCGCTCACACCACCCGCCAACTCCGCGGGCGGAAGCCTCGGCGACTGGGCGGAAGCCGAGACTCGCGAGAAATGGGGCAACGGCGTGCTCGGCGCCGGCAACACGGGCGTCGACACGCGGCTGAACGCGCTGCGCGGCTCGCCCGCGGAGACCGCGCTGATCACCGGCCCCTACGTGCGCCTGGCGGGCCTCGATCCGAGCGTGGCTCTCGACGCGACGTCGATCAATCGCGCTTCGCCGTTGCGCGGTAATTTTGCGCAGTACCTGGTGGACGCCGAGCGCGAGCGCCAGCACCTGCTCGCCGAGAAGGGCTCGTGCGCGATCGAAGCGCCCGAGCCGTCGAGCATCGGCGCCTGGGCCACGCTGATGAACAAGAAATTCCCCTTGGCGGGCAGCGACCCCGCGTCGGTCGACGCGCGCAACGACCAGTGGCGGCAGTTCATTCGCAGGCGCCTGAACGCCGGCGTGTTGATCCACGAAATCGGCCATTCCATGGGCCTCCGCCACCAGTTCACGTCGTCCTTCGACGCGCTCAACTACCACCCGCAATATTGGCAGCTGCGCACGCAGGACGGCACGGAGACGGCCTACTGCACCGCGCCCGCGAGCGACGGCGCGAGCTGCATCGGGCCGCGCTGGTTCGACCCCGTCACGCCCGCCGAGCGCGACGGTTTGATCTGGCGCTGGCAACACACCTCCGTCATGGACTACCCGGGTGATCTCACGCAGGACACGCTCGGTCTCGGCGCGTACGACAAGGCCGCGCTGCGCATGGCCTACGCCGACGTGGCGGACGTGGTCGACGACCCGGGAGCCCGCTGCACGCCGAGCAACTCCGCCACCCCGACCAGCAGCTGCACGACCAAGGGTGCCGTCTATCGCAACCTGCTGGACGGTTTCGGTGGCTTGATCGGGCCGTCGTATCAAACCGGGCCGAACACCGACATCCACTACTCGCAGCTCAACGCCACGCTCGGGCTGATTCGCAATTGCCAGCCGGTGAGCACGGATCCGCCCGCCGACTGGGACGCCACGCAGAACGGCAACTACAGCCCGGAGTTCGACGGTCACATCGTCAACGGCACGGCCTGCGATCCGCTGCCCATCGACTACGTCGCGTACCGGGACCTCGTGCCGGACGCGAACGGCGGCGCGTATACGCAAGAGCCGCCGCTCGACGACGGCGTCGTGCGCGTGTACGACGATTTGCACCGCGTGCGGCACCCGTACATGTTCGGCTCCGACGAGTTCGCGGACATCGGCAACTTGCCGGTGCAGCGCCACGACAACGGCGCCGACGCCTACGAGGTCGCGAGCTTCTTGATCACGGACTACGAGGATCGCCACCTGTTCGACGACTACCGGCGGAATCGCAGCGATTTCAGCATACGCAACGCGTTCATGATTGGGCTCAACCGCGACAACTCCAAGCTGATGGAAATCACCAAAGGCGTCGCGCTCCTGAACGAGGTGTACCAGGGCACCGGCGTCTTCGCGCAGCTCGCGCAAGACGACGGCAATTTCAAGCCGAGCGCGCTGGCGGCATCGCTGATCTTCGACCACTTCGCGCGCATCTTGACGCGCCCGCAATCCGGCGCGCACTTCGAGGACGACGCGCAGAGCCCGCTCGGCGAAAACATCTTGCGCTCCAAGGATCAGCTGCTCACGTCCGCGAGCCAAACCGTGGTGCTCAACGTACCCGACGGTTCGACCGGCATCGGCGTCGATCTCGTCTACGGCGGCCGACCCTTGAACAACGCGCTCGATCTGAGCAAGGGCTACTACGCGGTGAACTACACGCTGAACGCCGGCTCCTACTACGACAAAACGATCGCGATGGACCTGATGACGGACTCGGTGGATCGCTTCGTCAGCGAGAGCCGTGACGATTTCAGCGACGGCCGTTACCGCAACTGTAGCTTCGCCACGCTCTTCCCGGACGGCCTACGCCGCCTGATCGCCAACGCGCTGACCGACGATTACGACGTCACGGGCTGGCGCGTCTCCGCCGAGAGCGGCGGCCCCGACGTGACGAAACCGGCGGCGCTGCCGACGCGCCCGTTCGGCTATCGCGTGTGGTGGCCCAAGGATCAACCGAGCACGTGCTGGCAGTTTCAAGGGCGACTCAACTGCGTCGAGTTTCCGAGCGACACCGACGTGAGCCAGGGCGCGCCCTCGAGCTCGATCGCGCTCGACCCGGAAATCGGCTTCGAAGTTCAGAAGTTCGTCGCTTTTTTCCCGATGTACAACCTGCCCGAGAGCTGGAAGCTCAACTGGGTGGACATGATGCGCATCTACGACCTCGGCGCGGACACCAACCCGAATCTGCCGAGCGCGATCGAATGGATCGATCCGTTGAGCGGTGAGACGTACGAAGCGCAGAGCTTCGGCACGGAAGTAATCGACGGCAAAATTGTGCAGCGGAGCCCTGGAGCGCGCGTACTCGAGTGGATGAACGTGCTGACGGCGAGCGCCTATCAGATGGGCCTCGATCCGGGCGACGCCGCAGGTTCGACGCCGCACGCCATCCACTATCAGGACAACACGCATTGCCCCGCCGGTGTTTCGACCTGCATCGGCCAGCCCGTTCAAAAAGATCCGACGTTTGCCGCGCGCGTGACCGCCTACAAGGGCCTGATCGACTTCATGCGCATCACAGCTGCGAACGCGGGCTTCTTCGGGCCGACGCAGCGCGGGGTCTATTGAAAGCGCTGCTCGGCTTAGGCGCGTGCGCGCTGCTCGTCGGCTGCCATCGCGGCCACCATGACGGCAACGGGCAAGAGCCCGCGCCGCTCAGCAGCGCCATGCTGGCGGCCAACGCGGACTCCCTGCAGAAGGAGCTGCAGCGCGCGCGCGAGCGTTTCTCCTCCAAAAAGGAGCTCGGTTGTCAAAGCGTCCTCAGCGAACCGGCTGACCTCGCGCTGTGCAGCGCGGCGACTGCGGCGGTTGCGCAAGCGAGCTCTATCGCCGACGCGACTGCCACGCCCGAGGCGACCCGCGAGCTCGCCGAGGCGGCGTTGACGCTCGAACGCGTACTCGAGCGCGTACGCTTCCTCGGCTTCGGCGACGTGATGCGACGCCGGGTGGAGCACGCGCACGACGGCGCAGTACCAAGCGCCACACCGCCCAGTGCGGCGCGGCCGAGCGCGGCTCCGCCAACCGCAGCCCCGCCCTCGGGCGCGGCAAGCACTGTAGCGCCGACGCGCGAGCGCGCGCTGACGCTCGAGCAAAGCCCGCTCATGCTCGAAGCCCAGAGCCTGAGTTTGCTCGAGCGGGAAGCGCTCCGCGCGCTCGGCGCCTACCTCGAATACGGCACGCCCGCGGCCCGCGACGTCGCGCTCGCTGAGTGCCGGCGCTTGGCCGACGCGCACCCCAAGTTTCCAGCACTCGCCCATGAGCTCCAGGAAGCCAGCGTGCTCGAGAGCGATCCCGCGCGCAAAGCGGCGCTGGAGGAGCTCGTCACTCGCGTCAGCGGCCCGCGTCACGCGCCGCGCGCAGAGCCTCAGCCCACCGGCTCCAAGTAGCCGCGCTGCACGAGCGTCATCACGGCTTGGCCGGTCTCCAGATCCGTACCGGGCAACATGTCGAACACGGCCTCCAAGCACGGCGCGTTGATCACCATTTGCAGCAAATCCATGTCACTTTGGCTGAGCGCGCTCAGTTTGGGCTCGAGCGGCATTTTTAGGCCGATTTTCAGCTCGAGAGGCGGGAGCCGCGTGCGCAGCTGATTGAGCTCGTCCTGTTGGCGAAAGCCCTCCATCAGGATCTCGTGCGCGCTCGCGTCGACGCCGTTCTCGAACTCGCGCACCTCCGGTGGATCGAGCGCGAACACGCCCTTGGCCCAACCGAGCATGCGGTACACGGCCTTCAGGGGCAAGAGCGAGACGCCTTCGATCGCCGCGAAGCGCACCTTGCCCTCCTTCAAATAGATGCGCCCCTCACGAGCATCCGTGCTGAGCACGAGCACGCCGTCCTTGCGAGACGTGCCGAACAGCTGGAGCAGATCCGGCAACGGGATCTCTTCCAGGTTGCCGGACATGCGCGGCGCTTCCTCGGTGGCCCGGCTCATGCGCTGGCGCACCGTGGCGCGCCCTGCGGCGACCGCCTTGGCGTCGAGCTTCTGGCCCTCTTGCGCCAAGACCACGACCT
>DASYCR010000433.1:0-3596 GCA_036500095.1 Polyangiaceae bacterium | reverse complement strand
ATCACGGAGCGGAAGCAAGGCCGAGCATGCACAAAACCCGGCGAGGCCGGCGCCTGCTCTCCAACAAGTTGCGGTGGTCGCGCGACGCCTCAAACCGGAAAAAATACAAACTTCAGAGACATGCGTGTGAATCGATCGAGCTTGACTCGCTCGAGTTGAAGATTCGCGGCCCCTAACGCGCGGAGGCCCCCGGTCGCGGCCGCAGGATAGCCGCGACCGCCGCGGTGAGGCGTTGCTCGGCCTTGCCTCGACGCTCGGGCGCCGCCTTGCGCGCTTCGCGCAAGAGAGTGCGCAGGTGATTGCGTTCGGCGCTCGGCTGCTCTTCCAGAAAAGCATCGAGCGCGTAGTCACCTTCCGAGAGGAGCCGCACCGTCCACGCTGCCTCGGGCTTCGGTCGCGAGCCGGTGAGCAGAGGTTCGTTCCCCGCCGGCGCCGTACCGTGCAGCTTGAGCTGCTGGACCCGCGTGCGGATCGAAAACCAATCGCACTCCCGGAGCTCGCGACGGACCAGTCGCAGTTGCCGATTGCGCGCTGCTCCGACCTTCATGGCCCGCGCGTCTGCCACGACGTCGAGCACGGGCTCGGGCAAGCCGAGTTCGTGCAGTCTGCCCTCGGCGAGCTCGATCAGTTCGCTGGCGAGCCTGGCCAGCAGCTCTTCCACCACGGCGCGCGAACGCTTGTTGTCGCCGCGCGAACGCGTGTCGCGTTCGTCCGCGAGCGCGCGCGCTTGTTCGTCGTTGAGCGAGCTGAGACTGCGGACCACGGTTTAGGCTCCTTAGCACTGCTTTTGCCGGCTGGAGACGGCGATCCGCGCTACCCTGGCGGACCATGAACGTTTGCGGCAAACGCGCGCTGCTCGGCCTCGCCTTCGCTTGCGGAGTGCCGGGCTGCACCGGCAAGAGCGGCCCGGCAAACGCGCCCGCGCCCGCGTATTACTCGACCAACCGCGACGAGTTCTTGGGTGCGTCTCGCTGCGCCGGACTCGGCCTCGCGCTCTGTGAGGACTTCGAAGCCTCGAGCTTCGACGCCAGCACCTGGACACTCGTCGGGCAGGTCGCACCGGCGCTCGACACGAGCCGCGCCGCGCGCGGCGCGCAGTCCGCCCACTTTCACGCGGACGGCAACGGACACAGCTACCTGCAAGAGACGCGGACCTTCCCCGCCCCGAACAACAGCTTTTGGGGGCGGATGTTCGTGTACATCGACGCGCTGCCGGTCACGCCGGACGACGCGCATTTCACGCTGGTCGAGGCGGCCGGCACGGGCAACGGCTCGATGGTTCGCGAGGGCGGCCAATATCGCAAGTTTGGCGCAGGCACGGATGGCGGCCCGAGCGGAGACTGGACGAACATCGACGCCGATCCGGTCAATGGCGTCGTCCAGCAAGTGCCCGAGAAATCCTGGGTGTGCGTCGAGTGGGAGTACTCAGGCGCGCTCGACGAAACACACTTCTTCTGGGACGGCGTCGAGCACCCAACGCTCGCGACCTCCGAAAACGTCGCGCACGGCGGAAACAGCAGCGTGCCTTACGACCTACCGGAGTTCAGCTCGATCTGGTTCGGCTGGTGGATGTACCAAGCTAACCCCACGCCGGATCACTACGACGTGTGGCTCGACGAGATCGCGCTCGACGGCGCGCGCATCGGCTGTAGTCGCTGAGTTACAGCCCACATGCGGCGCTGCAATTCGGGGTGACGCAGGACTCCAGGGCAGATTCGAGTGAACCTGTCGCGGTGAAGGCCGAAATACAAGTCGACGCGGAAGCAGCTGAATCGCACATGCACAGGTCGAGCGAAACGGTGGCGTTGTAGCAATCGGTATCGCCAATGCACGCAAAGACCTCTGACGCACAGTTGTCAGTGAAGCAATTTTGGCAAGCGTCGCTGTCGTAAGCGCACGAGTCCCCACTTCCGCCGCTGCCCACGGAGCCGCCGGCACCGCCCGCGTTTCCGCCGGTGCCGCTCACGGAGCCGCCGCCGCCGACCACGCTGCCGCCCGTGCCCGCGGTCCCAACCCGGCCACTCGTGCCGCTGCTCGAGCCAGCAATGCCGATGTCTCCGCCCGTGGAGCCCACGGCGAGGTACGGATCTTCGTTGCCCACGAGTGCGTTGCAGCCGGCAATGCCCCAGAGGGGCACGACGCACAGAGCTGCGTACCAAGTTAGCGACTTCACCACGTTCTCCGCAGTTGAATCATGCCCGGTGCCAGCCCGACCGCGGTCTCGTTGGGTTTCGCGGTAAACCACAGCGCCGCGCCACCCGCGAGGCCGACGAGCCCCACCGCGAATGCGACGGTCGAGATCGTGCCGTCCTTGTAGGCGTCCTGCGCGCTCGTAAAGCCCGCGCTGTCAGAACACGCGGCGCCTGCGCAGTGGCCCTTGGCGTCGGCGTGGTTCGACATGGCTTGCAGGCCGAAGATCGAGCCGACGGCGACACCCACCACGCCGATGCCGCCACTGGCGATCGCCAGAGTTTTTTGGGTGCCGAGGCCAGGGCCACTCGCAGCCGAATCTTTGGGCGGCGGAGCTGCGACCGCGCCTACGGGTGGGTTGGCCGCGGGAGTCGACGCGGGGAGCCAAAGACCACGAGTATCCGCCGCCTGCAGCGATAGCACGACCGGCTTCGACTCACCTTCGGCGATCGTGACCTCCGAGCGCGCGCGGCCTGCGCTGCTCTGCGCCTCGATCACGTGCTTGCCTGGATCGAGCGGGCAAGGTTCACCGACGAGCGCCGACGACACGACGACGCCGTCGATGCTGACGCCGGCGCCGGCGGCCGCGCTCCCTTGCAACTGGATGACGACGCTTGGAATACGCGGCGTCAGCACGTCGAGATCGGTCGAAGCGTCTTGCTGCGCTTGCTTCTGCACGGCGACGTCGCCGTCGGATACCACGAGCCGCATCACTTCACGGTAGCGCTCCGCGGCGCTGACGAGCTTGCCGAGCTTGGCGCGCGAGCGCGCCGACCAAAGGCCCAGCGAGGGAACCTTGAGCACTTGGTACGCCTTATCGAGCTTTTCGCTCGCGGTCGCGTAGTCCCCGCGCTGAAACGCTTCCACGCCGGCCGTGCCGATGGCGCGCGCGGCGGAGCGCGACACGTCGTCGGCTTGTTGCCCGCGCGCGAGGGCCGGCGCGCCGAGCAGCACGCCCCAGATCGCAATTGCCGTCCACCGCATGAGCTCCCGATCTAGTCCAAGTCCGAGCGCACTACCAGCAGTGTCGATATCTGGCCCGTTCAGTGCCGGACCCAGACATCGATTCTCAGGCGAGCGGATAGCGGAGCGACTCGACCAGCCAGGCTTTGTTCTTGCGCACTTCTTCCGTGAGCCGCTCGACCAAGGCCGCGCGCTTTTCGAACAAGCGATAGCCGGCTTTGGGGCGCAAGTAGCCGCGCGCCTTGGGATGCTTGGCGAACAGCGCTGCTTCCCCCATGCGCTCGGCCCAGGTTGCGTAGCGCTCGCGATTCTCCAAGAGCGCGCGCACCACGAACGGCATCAGCATCGAGTAATCGGCTTGCATGCTTTCGGTGGTCTGCGTGTAGTGATCCTTGTCGACCTTGCCCCAGGTGACGGCTTCGGCCGGCGGGCAACCCGAGAGC
>DASYCR010000432.1:0-4085 GCA_036500095.1 Polyangiaceae bacterium | reverse complement strand
CCCAAAAAGCTCCGCAACGCCGTGACGCGCCTGATGCGCGAGGAAGGCTACGGACAGGGCTATCAGTACCCTCCGGATCACACCGGCAGTCACGTCGCGGGCGAGACATACCTGCCGGACGAGCTCGTTGGTTCGCGCTTCTATCTGCCAACCGAACAAGGTCTAGAAAAAGCGATCGGCGAGCGGCTGGCGCGGCTGCACAGCGCTTTGGCGGCTACGATAAAAACGGGATCCGAAAAGCCTGAAGAAGAGTGAGGCTAGAGATTGTCGAGCACGCCCAAGAACGGCAAATTGCGATAGCGCTCCGCGTGGTCGAGCCCGTAGCCAACGACGAAAACGTCTTCGATCGTGAAGCCCAGGTAGTCGATCTCGACCGCTCGCTGCATGCGGGCCGGCTTGTGCAAGAGCGCCGCGACCTTGACGCTCGCAGGCGAGCGCGAACGCAATTGCTCCAAGAGGTATGCGAGGGTCAGCCCCGTGTCGATGATGTCCTCGACAATCAACACGTCCTCGCCAGTGACGGGGCAAGCCAGATCCTGTGTGATCCGAACGACTCCGCTGGACTTCGTGTCCGCGCCGTAGCTTTGCACTCCGAGAAACTCGATGCGCAGTGGCAAGGAAATCGCGCGCGCGAGCTCCGCTGCGAAGATGAAGCTGCCCTTGAGCACGCACAGCAGTACCAGGGATCGCCCCTGGAAATCTCGAGTGATCTGCGCCCCGAGCTGCGAGACCCGCGCGGCGATCTGCTGCGCGTCGAGCAAAACACGAACCTCTGACGGCCACTCGTTCACTTGCCACACATCTTGTCGTGACGCGCTCTCCGTCGCAAGCGGATCAATATGGGACGCTCACGGCCCGCGCCGTGAGCTCGTGGCCGTTTGTTTCGACTTGGACCGAGCCGGTGCGATCGAGACGAAGCGCCAGGACGCCGTGCTCGGCGAGCCGTGCAAGCGTAGGCAAATGGGGGTGCCCGAAGCGGTTTCTTACGCCGCACGAAAGTGTCGCGAGCTCCGGGTTCACGCTGGCGAGTAGGGCGTCGCTGCTCGACGTGCGGCTGCCGTGGTGACCCGCTTTCAGGTAGTCCGCTCGAAGTTCCTGCGGATAGCGCGCTAAGAGCTCGCCTTCTTCTTCGCGCTCCGCGTCGCCCGTGAACAGCATGCGTCGCTCGCCGAACTGCACGCTGAGCACGAGGGAATTGTCGTTGGCGCCCCGCCTCGGTGTGAAGGACGGGCACGGCGCGAGCACGCGCACGACCGCGCCACCGAACGTTCGTGGTCGATCGCACAGCTCCGCCGGTCGCAGGATGGGAACCCCGCGCCTACGCAGTGATGCGATGAGCTCGGCGTAGATTGGTCCCGCTCCTTCCGCCTCGCCTTGGCCCGTGTCCCAGAACTCGCCCACGTCCACCTCCGCCAGAGCGCTCCGCAAACCCGTGAAATGATCCGGGTGAGGATGACTGAGGACGGCAACGTCGATGCGCGTCCTGCGACGGCTGCGCAGCACGGGCAGCACCACCGCCTTGCCCGGATCGACCGGACTACCGACGAAACCGCCACCGTCGATCAGCATCACCTCGCCGTCGGGTAGATCGATCAAGTTCGAATCGCCCTGACCCACGTCCAGAGCGGTCGCGCGCAAGAGTCCCCGCGGCTGCCCGGCCCTGCGCGTGGCAAGTTCCACGCAAAGCAGGGCCCCGACCCCGAGCGCAAGCCAACCTACGCGCGATCGCCGGCCAACCGCTGCTCCGAGCCCGGCGCCCCGCAACGCGACAAGCCCTGCGAGCAGGACGACCAATACGGCGAGCTCATAGCGGTTCGGCTCGGGCATGGTCAGCGCGAGATAGCGCGCGCTGGCCGCGTAGCGCGCGATTTTTCTGACGATCAAGAGAGCGCCTGATGCAACCAGCGCCGTGCCCCGCTCGATGGCGGGAAATGGCGCGAAGACCATGTACGACAAACAGAGCGGGAGGGCCACGGCCTCACCCACCGGTGCCGCGAGCACGTTGGCGACAAGGCCGGCCAAAGTGACGCCCGATGCGAGTAACGCAAGGAGCGGCGCGCACGGAATCGTCGCCGACAGCGTGACGGCGAAGCTCTTCGCCAAGAACCGCAGCGGCGTCGACTGCACGCGATCGCAGCGCGCCGAAAGGGGGCGACCCAGCCAGAGCAAGCCGCTGGTGGCCGCTACCGAGAGCCCAAAGGACAGGTCGAAGATACAGAGCGGGTCGAGACAGGCGACGACGATCAAAGAAACCGCGAAAGAGCGCAGCGTGGCCGGCCGTCGTCCGACGGCTTCGGCCAAAAATGCAGCGCTCAACATCAGGGCCGCGCGCCAGGCGGAGCCGCTCCCGCCGGCGAAGTCCGCGTACACGAGCGCGAGCGCGACTCCACACAACGCGGCGAACCGCCGCACGATAAAGCGGCACGCGAGCGCTTCGATGCGCACGAGGACGAAGCCGAGCGCGTGCACCAGGCTCGCGACGGCAAACACGAGGTGAGTCCCACTCACGGCGAGCATGTGCGAAAGACCGCTTTGCTGAAAGGCGAGCGTGTCTTGCTCGGGCAGGTCACTTTCGCCGAGCACCAGCGCACGCGCCATGGCTTCGGCTTCAGGCACGAACGAGGCGACGATACGACGCCTGACTTTCGCGCGCGCACGGTCGATGTAGCTGCGTAGGCCGAAGCCACGACCGAGCACGTCGAGCGACAACACGCCGCCGCTCATGACCACACCGGAACGGGCCGCGGAAGGCGTCGGATCGGCGGCACCCAAGTTGCGGAACAGTTGCAGTGGAGCGAGATCGGCGATCGCGTGCACGCGATCCCCTCGCCCAATCGCGTCTGGCCCGCCGTACAAGTGAACGCGCGCTCGAGGCAGCCTGCGATCGATGCACTCTCCCCGCGTGAGGTCGACCGTATAGCTGGCTGCGCCGTTCAACCAGACCGGCGAGCTTGTCACGATACCTTCGAGATCGCAGCGGCTCGGCGCACCCAGCGCGTCCCGTGCGACGACGCGCGCGGACTCGAACGAGCGAAGGACATAGCCGGCGCGCAGTGCACCCACCGCAAACGCTACGATCGCAATGGCTCGCGCCCTGGCGCTGAAGCGCGCAGCTAGCAGCAAGAGCACCAAGCCTGCCGCGACCGTAGTCGCTAAGGGATAAACCGCCGCCGCGCCACCGAACACGAGCGCAGTCGCCGCAAGCAATACGGGATCGAGCAGCACACGCGCGGCTCAGCACAGGGTGTGCCGCTCCATTATTGCGCCGCTACGCCGCACGCGAGACGGCGGTGACCACCGTTCAAACGGCGAACCGCCAGTCTCGCTCTGGCGCTGCTGTCGCGTCGATTGGCGGCCTAGCAGCCGCACTGCGCGGGCGGATCCCCGGCGCACGCACAAATATCGCATAGCGTCGCGCAACCCGCGCAGTCGTCTCCTTGCAGGGTGCACGTCCCGCCGGTTGCGCCCCCACCCGTTCCACCTTCGGGCGGCGGCGGATTGCCACCACCACCGGCGCCCGTGTCCCCGCCGCTACCGCCGTTGCCCACGAGCGCGGATTCACAGCTGACATAGTTGGCGTAGACCGGCTGGCATGCTGCGGAGAAATCGCCGCCGTCCACGCATGCGGAACCCGCAACACAATCGAGCAGGGCTTGGATCTGGGCGGCGCACGCTGTTCGCGTGACCGAGCAACGCGCCGAACATTGGCCGTCCGCTGCGTCGCACCCGGCCGCGCTGATCTGCGCGCACGCCGAGTCACAATCGATGCCACCGCCTGAAACTTGAGTATTGCCTCCGGGCGTTTGTGTGTTGCCCGGCGGCTGCTGGGCGTTGCCAGAGGGTTGCTGCGTGTTGGCTGGAGGCTGCTGCATATTACCAGCAGGTTGTTGGCTGTTTGAGAGCGGCACCAAGCCGCTGCCCGCGCCACCTTTCCCGTTGCTGCCGCACGCTGCCAGAACCGCCGCCACAAAAAGACACTTCAGAGAGCGCAAGTGAAGCATTGCTGGTACCTCCATCCTGTCTGCGGCTTGGGGCGATCGAACGGCGACCAACCCCAAGCCCTCGAGCTTGACACGAAGCCGGTT
>DASYCR010000431.1:0-3018 GCA_036500095.1 Polyangiaceae bacterium | reverse complement strand
CGTTGGCCACCAACTTGAAACAGCCGAAACAGGGCGACGCCGTCACGTAGATGTCGGCGCGATCGAGGCGCACGCCGTTGCGCGCCGCCTGCACGATGGCGTTGGCCTCGGCGTGCACGGTCCGCACGCAGTGCCCGTCCTCCATCATGTGCCCCTCGTCGTCGCAGTGCGGGAGGCCGCGAATCGAGCCGTTGTAGCCGGTGGTCAAGATCATCTTGTCGCGTACGATCACCGCGCCCACGTGTTTTCTGTCGCACGTGGAGCGCGTCGCGACGACGCGCGCGATGGCCATGAAGTACTCGTCCCAGCTTGCCCGTTCGTGACCGCTCATCGTAGCTACGACCTCGGGGGCCGCTATAACCCGGGAGCGCCGCGAGGACGAGAGGCTTGACCCCGGCACCGGCACGTGGCTTCGTTCGGGCGTGAAAAGCGCTTTTCGGACCATGGGTCTGACACTCGCCCTCAGCGCGCTCTGGCTCGCCCCGCGACCCGCACTGGGCGCCGCGCCGGACCCACAAGCCCAGGCAGAGGTGCTGATTCGTCGCCTCGACGTGGCCGAGACACGCGGCCGAATTGCCGAACCACTCACCAAGGCCAAGGACGCCCAACGGCGCGCACAGAACGCGCGCGGCGCAGGCGATTTGAAACATGCCAGCGAGCTCGACACGCTCGCGTTGCTTTGGGCGCAGGTCGCCGATGATCTGCTCACCACCGCAACGGCCGAGCAGAAATTGAGCGACGTGCAGAAGAAAGCGAGCGACCTCGAGCGGAAGGCGCTCGATACGCAGGCGCTGGTCGAACAAGCGATCGCGCGCCGGGGCCGCGCGCAGCAAAACCTCGCTGAAACGGAAAGTAAGAGCAAGAGCGTGGTGCCTGCCAAGCCTGCAGAAAAGCCGCACAGCAAGGGCAAGGCGCCGCGTGAATAGGGCGCCTTTCAGGGTCGTGGCCCCGCTGGTGTTTGCCGTCGCAAGCTCGCTAAGCTGCTCGCTCGCTTGCTCTCAAACACCGCGCTCGGGCGTGATGCGCGAGGTCGATGACGCGCGTCAGAGCGCGGCCGTGCAGGACGCCCGAACGCGCGCTCCGCAGGCCTACGCGGACGCGGAACTACGCCGCAAACAGGCCGCGCAGGCCACGCAACAAAGCGACCAAGCATCCGCCCAGATCCTGAGCGAGCAGGCGATTGCGGCCTATACGCGCGCGGTCGTACAAGCGCGGCTCGCTCGCGCACAAGCCACCGTGGCTGACGAGGAGGTCCGCGTCGCCAAGGCCACGACGCAGGTGGCCGAGCTCGAGGCCCAGGAGCAGCGCATCGTCACCGAAGCGGAAGACCTCGAAGCGCGCGAGAAGGTTGCGCGCGACGCGCTCCCCTTGCCTACGAGCGGCCCGGCATCCAAAGAGCGTGAGCAGGCGCGCATGATGGCGGCGCGCGCTCTCATGACGCAAGCCAAGCTGCTCTGCCTTTCCGCGCGCTTGCTCGATCCTACGCGCGAGGGCGTTACGCAGTCGCTCAGCAAGCTCGCTGAACTATCGCAAAAACCGGCGACCGGCCCCGCGCCCATCGACGAGGCGACCGCGCTCCGTTCGGCCTGTTTGCACGAGCTCGTGCTGGTGCGACGGCCGTTGACCCAAAAGAACCCGGCCGCTGGTACTTCGGACGCTTTGCTCAGCGAGCTCAGCGCGGCGAGCCTCCAGCCGATTCGAGACGATCGTGGGGTGGTCGTCACGTTGCGCGCCTTGTTCGACGCCAACGCTCACCTGAAGATCGACAGTCTTGCCGAGCTCGACACCCTCGGTAAGGTTGCCAAAGCGCATCCGGAATTTCCGCTGCTGGCGGTCGCCCATAGCGGGCGTGCCGGAAATACCCCACGCGACAGCGCCGAGGTGACCGCCGTCGCCGATGCCTTGCGCAAGGCTGGCGCGACCCGGGTCGAAACGGATAGCGTCGGCAACAGCGCGCCCATTGTCGATCCAGAACGCCCCGGTGCCGCGCTCCGCAATCAACGCGTCGAGATCGTCTTCGTCGCGCCGACGAGTTCCTGAATTTTTTTGGCCCGTCCGCGAGGCCGCACGCCAGAGCGATGAGCAAGCTGTGGCGCGACCAGCGCGCATGCTGAATCCTGCCAGCGGGAAATGCAGCTCCGCTAGAACGCTGGTAGTCGTTGCCGCTATTCGTTCGCGAGGCCTGGACGCGCCGCGTCGGGAGGCGCAAGTTATTGGGAAGCTGGGCGTAACTGTTCGTAGGCCCGAGCATTGAGGCGACCACGTGGCACGCGATCCGGTATCTGGTGAGCGCATCGTCTGGACGGGACATCCGACGGTGTTCGCATCACCGCCGATGGCGCGCGCGATCGCCGGCCTGCTCTTCGCGCTCGCCGCCATTTCACTGTGCTTCGCCGTGGTGATTGCGCTCGCGCTGCGAGCCGCGCCCTCGGGGCCGATGGTGTTCGCGCTCTGGTGCGGTCTCTTGGGCATGGCGTGCCGCGAGGTCCCGCGCCTTTGCCTCGAGCGCGCTCGCTACGTCGTCACGGACGAGCACGTCATCACCTACCTGGGCCCCTTCCGCCGTAGCATCGAACGCCGCTCGATCAGTTTCGCGCGGATTTTCTGGAGCGAAACCGATCGCAACGCCGGCGATCTCGAGCTCGTGCGAGCCGTGCCGACCGGCGCTCTGCGCCGTCGACTGATGTTGCGCCTTTCGGGCGTACGCGCACCGGATCGCGTGTGGGCGATCGTCCGCGGAGCTGAAAATATCGCTCCGACGGGGCACGCCGAGCGGCCCTTGGCTCAGCGGCTCGATCACGGTGAGCGCGTGATCTGGTCGGCGCGACCGCACCATCTATTCCGCGCTTATCTGCCACGCGGGCAACGTGAATGGGCGCTGCTCGGACTCGGCGCGTTCTTGTTCGTCGGCGTCGTGCGTATGCTGGAAAATGGCATCCCTGCGCTCGAGCGCGTAGCGGACGGCGGGCTGCCCGTTCGCTCGGTGTCGTTCGCGGCGCTGGCGGCCGGGCTGAGCCT
>DASYCR010000430.1:0-2884 GCA_036500095.1 Polyangiaceae bacterium | reverse complement strand
ACCCGTTCGATCAAGTAACTCAGGCTTTGGCTCGGGCGCATCAGTTTGCGCCAGCCGTGGCCAGTGACGTGCGCGGCGTAATGGAGCGGCACGCGCGCGTCTTGCAGCGCTTCGATCAGCGGGCCATAGAGCGGCGCGGGGTCGAGCAGTACCTCGCCGTAGCCGCGACCGCGCGCGTCGCCGGGCACCAGCGTGGCGTAACCGTCGGCGAGAGATTCGGCGATTTTGCGCGCTAGTGTGAGACCGTTGGCGTGGATGCCGGTCGAGGGCGCGAGCAGGATCGCGTCGCCCGCCGCGACGAGCGAGCCGAGCAAGAGTTCGTCTTTCGCGATCGAGCCGACCGCCGAGCCGCCGAGCACGACCGCGCCCGGTTCGATCACGCCGACCAGCACCTGAGTTTCGCCGCCGCCCCACGCGCAGCGCGCCTGTTGGCAAGCCGCGGCCCAGCCTGCGACCAGATCCGCCATGCGCGCGCTGTCTTCGAACCAGGCCGAGCTGCCGGCGCCCCAGTACGCAGCGATATTGACGGCCTTGCCGCCGAGCGTGGCTAGATCATTGAGGATCGTGGCCACCGTGTCTTGGGCGATCGCGTCGTAATACGTGCGGCCGCTGAGTGGCCGCACGGCGTCGGCCACGAGCGCTTTGGTGCCGAGCGCCTCGGTGACGCTGCTCACGTAGCGATCGCCGAAATCGACGACGTAGGCGCTCTCGCCGCGGCTCTCCGCGAGCTCGTGAAAGCCGCGCGGCGGCAGCGCGGCGGCCGTGAGCGCGGCAGCGCGTTGCGCGAGCAGCTTCCCCGGATCGATCGCCGCGTAGCTCACGCCGGCTTGCGCGTAGCGGTCGTTTTCGGAGCTCACGCGCGCTTTATAGCCGCAAACACCGGCGCTCGTCCGCTCGCGCAGCGCTCATTTCTTCTGGGCTTCTTTTTTGACGGCCGTAAAAATCGCGGCCTTCAGCGGATCCGTCGGAACTTCCTCTTTGGGCGGCGGCGGAGCGGCGCGTTTGGCGGGCCTTTCCTCGGGCGACGGGCTGGCGGCCCGCACCGGGTTGCTCGGCGCGCGCGCCACGCTCGCGGCGGCGGGGTGACTGACGGCTGCCGCGCTTTGCGGGGTCTCGACAGGCAGCGCGTCGAGCGAAACGGCATGCGCGGCCGCCGGCGTCGCGCCTACCGCAGGCGCCGCGCTGACGGCGGGCGCGCTCGGCTTCGGAGTTCCGCTTGCGGGCGCGGGGCTCGCGCCGGAACTGGGACTGGGCACAAGAGCCGACGAATCCGCCGTGGAAGCGGTGGCTGGCGGCGTCGGAAATTGTCCGTCAAGTTGGCGCGGTGTGCCGTAAGCGGGGCCGCCGAGGTATTGCTTTTCGAGCGATAGGTACTGCGATTCACGGCCCGCACGCTGCGCGGCCGCGAGCAATAGGTCGTTGCGATAGAGCACCGGAAAGAAGCCGAGCACCGCGGCGGCGAGCAGCCAGCCGCCCATCGGGCGCGGGCGCCTAGACGGGGCCGACGTGAGCGCAGAAGTCTCGGCGATCGTCGAGAACGGGGCGGGCGCGAACGACGCAGGCGCGGGCGCAAAGGGTGGGGGCGCGTACGACGTCGGCGCGGGCGCGGGAATGGAGCCCTGCGCCGCAATGCCCGCCTCGCGCAGCGCGCGCGCCACCGCTTGTGGGCTGGGCGCTGCGGTGTCGGCGGGCGTGCCGTCCGGCTCGATGCCGGCCATCACTCCGAGCCGTTGCCAACCCTGGCTGCCGTGCTTTTGCACGAGCGTGGCGGCCGTCACCACGTCGAAGCGAAACGCGTCGTTGAGTTGGTCGAGCGACCACACACGCACGTCCTCAGTCGAGAACGCGACGTGCCAGAGTGCGGAGGTATCTTCGTCGAACATGAGCGAGCACGCGGCGGACATCGGTCGCGTGAATCAATCATACAATAGAGCACGCGGAGCGCCATGCCCAGACGCGTCGGACTCTCGCGGCACGCGACCGCAAAATGCCCGAAAAATGCCGGGATTGGCTGCCCCGCTGCTGCTCGGGTGCACAGAGTCGAGCGCGTCGCGGGGCCACGCGAGGCGGTACGCGCGCGCTCGACGAAGCAAGCGGAATGCGCGTAGAGTCACCGGTGTGCGGGAGGTCGAAAATGAATAATCGCTTACAGGGTTTCACGGTACTCGGGCTGATGCTGCTCGGTGGCGCTCCGTTCGCCTGCGGAGGCACGAACAGCGCCGGCAGCGGCGCGGGTGGCGCTGGCAACGTCGGTGGCTCCGGGGCCACCGTCTTGCCCTCGACGCCGGTTGCGCAAGGTAACTTCGCGACCGCCTATGGGTCGGCGCTGTGCGACAACGTCGGCGCCTGTTGCACGCAGTACGGCTTTGCCTTCGATCACGCGGCGTGCCTCACCGCGGCCACGACGAGAGTCGGCTCGGTCGACACGTTAGACCCGGGTATCAGCTACGACCCGGACGCCGCGGGTCAGTGCCTTGCGCAGATCGCGGCGCTCGCCAAAGGCTGCACGCTCGGCGCAAACGCGGAGCTTGACCTGATTTCGTGCGTGACGTTCGCCAAAGGGACGCTCATGCCCGGTCAGAGCTGCACGTCCAGCGCGCAGTGCGCCGCTGGGCCGGGGAGTTTCGTCGACTGCAGGTCGGCCGATCCGAACGCGCCGAGCGGTCCGCCGGTATGTGTGGTGAGTGGCAGCGACGCGCACGGCAAGGCCGGTGATTCGTGCGCGGCCACCTGCTCGGAGATTCCGAATGGGGCCGAATGTGATTCGGTGCGCAGCGTGGTCATCGGTAGCGGGGGAGCCTCGGGCACCGGCAGCCCGAACTCCGCGGCCGTGAGCTGTTACACGGACGACTCGCTCTATTGCGCAGCGGCGACCAATACCTGC
>DASYCR010000429.1:0-2322 GCA_036500095.1 Polyangiaceae bacterium | reverse complement strand
ATTCACGTCAACAACAGCCCCCCCCTCTTGCGCGAGGACTCCAAGGAACGCGAAGCGCTGCGCGCGGCCAACGTCGAGGTGGCGTTCGACGGTATGGAGCTTTCGTTGTGACGCAGCCGGCCGCGCCGCAGGCTCCGCTCGGCCGGGATGAGTTCGTGGAGTGGCTGCGGCGCGAGGGCGCGAGCCGTTACCACGACCGGCACCGCGTGCACGTGCTCATGCATCAAGGCAAGCTGAGCAAGGTGCAGCTCCAGCAGTGGGTCTTGAATCGCTACTATTATCAAACCCGCATCCCCATCAAAGACGCGCTGATCTTGGCGAAATCGGACGACCCCGTGTTTCGCCGCTCGTGGATCCGCCGCATCCACGACCACGACGGTGACAGTCCGGGGGAGGGCGGGCTCGCGCTGTGGCTCAAGCTCGCCGAGGGCGTCGGTCTCGAGCGCGCGGAGGTCGAGAGTTTGCGCTCGGTCTTGCCGGGCGTGAAATTCGCGTGCGACGCGTACGTCACGCTCGTGCAGGAGCGCAGCCTGCTGGAAGCCGTGGCCTCTTCGCTCACCGAGTTTTTCGCGCCTGATCTGATGACCAAGCGCGTGCTCGCTTGGCAAGAGCACTATCCCTGGGTCGACGCGGAGATGCTCGCCTATTTTCGCGGACGCGTGCCGCGCGCGCGGCGCGACTCCGAGGAGGCGCTAGACTTCGTCGTGACCCACGCCACGAGCTTCGAGCTGCAAGAGCGCGCCGTCGCCGCCTTGATCCGCAAGACGGAGATCTTGTGGCATTTGCTCGACTGCGTGGAGAAGGCCTACGTCCCACTCGAGGCCGGAGAACGCTGATGCTCGCCCTCGACGTGAAACCGAAGCTCGCCCCCAAGACCAAGCTGCGCTTCGACGAGAAGAGCGGCAAACACGTGCTCTTGTATCCGGAAAAGGGCTTGCTGCTGAACCCGACGGGCACGGCGATCCTGAAGCTTTGCACCGGTGAGCACACGCTCGCGGCGATCATCACCCAGCTGAGCGCGGAGTTTCAGACGGACGCCGAGCAGCTGCAGGCGGAGGTGCACACGTTCTTGCAGGGTTTGCTCGATCGGGGTCTGATTCAGGCCGAGCCATGAGCGACGCGCTGCGGCTCTACACGCTGATCGCGGAGCTGACGTACCACTGCCCGCTGCGCTGCGTGTACTGCTCGAATCCGACGGACCTCGCCGCGCACCCCGACCGACTGCAAACGGCGGACTGGCTGCGCGTCTTTCGTGAAGCGTCCGAGCTCGGCGCGCTGCAGCTCAATTTGAGCGGGGGTGAGCCGCTCTTGCGCAAGGATCTGGAAAAGCTGGTGGCGGGCGCTCACGAGCTCGATTTTTACAGCAACCTGATCACGAGCGGCATCCCCCTGTCGCGCGAACGCCTGGCGCGCTTGAGGGACGCGGGGCTCAGCAGCGTACAAGTGTCGATTCAAGACACGCGGGCAAGCGAAGCGGATCGCATCGCCGGGCGGGTCGCGCTGGAAGACAAGCTGCAGGTCGCGCGCTGGGTGAAGGAGCTCGGCCTACCGCTCACTCTGAACATCGTGCTGCATCGGCACAACCTGAGCCGGGTCGGCGAGATGATCGCGCTCGCCGAGGAGCTCGCCGCGGATCGCTTGGAGCTGGCGAACACGCAATACCTGGCCTGGGCGCTCGTGAATCGCGGCGCGCTCTTGCCGGAGCGCGCACAGCTCGATCAAGCGCGCGAGGTGGCGCGCGCTGCGCGTGAGCGGCTGAAGGGCAAACTCGAGCTCTTGTTCGTGCTGCCGGACTACTATTCCGACTATCCGAAAGCGTGCATGAGCGGCTGGGGCAACCGCTACCTGCTCGTGAGCCCCGACGGGCTCGCGCTGCCGTGCCACTTGGCGCACACGCTGCCGGGGCTCACGTTCGACAATGTGCTCGAGCGCTCGCTCGCTCAAATTTGGGAAAGCTCGCCGGCGTTCCAGGCATTTCGTGGCGAAGCCTGGCTGCCCGAGCCCTGTCGCAGCTGCGAGCGGCGCACGATCGATTTCGGAGGCTGTCGTTGTCAGGCGTTCCATTTGACGGGCAACGCCGCGCTGACCGATCCGGCCTGCTCACTCTCGCCGCATCACGCGCTGATCGAAACCGCGCGCGCCGGGGCCGAGGCTCCCTTGATCCCGCTGACCTTGCGCTATCGGACGGCCACGCACGGATCCTGAGATGCGTGATACGCTGTGGTTCGTGGCAGAGACTCGCCCCAGTCAAAGACCCGCCTTGCGGGGTCAGCCAAACGAGTGCGACTTGCTGGTCGGGCTCGCCGAGCTACCGCACTACCG
>DASYCR010000428.1:0-6769 GCA_036500095.1 Polyangiaceae bacterium | reverse complement strand
CGTCTCTGCTGGCGGAGCGCCCGCAAATTGAATCAGCGTGTCGTCCGGCACCAGACCTTCAGCCTAGCATCGGCACGCTGGACGCTCCCCCGCGGCCTCAGCCGAGCGGACGCCCGCACTCTGCGCAGAAGCGCGCTGCAGGCGGATTGCCCGCTCCGCACGCCGGACAGCGACCCACCGCCGGGGCTCCAGCCGGCACTCCCGCCGCGGGCGCTGCTTGGGCTGCCGCGGGCGGCGGTCCGTAGCCAGGTGGCGGTCCGTAGCCCGGCGGCGGATAGCCCGGCGGTGGATAACCTTGCGGCGGGTAACCCGGCGGCTGCCCCGGATACGGCATCGGCGCGCGCGCACCCGCGTTCAGCCCGGCGCCTAGCGCCATACCGGAAGCAAGACCGGCAGCGGCCACGCCTTCACCGCCCTGCGCGAGCCCTTGACCGAGCCCCATTTGCGCTTCCGCGCCCGCGTACTGCTGGTAGCGATTCATGTCGAGCTGGTTGACGTAGCGCGCGCGATTCATGAACTCCTGATCGAGCGCGAACTGCCGCTGCTGCGCCTCCGCCTCCGCTTGCGAAACGCCAATCTTCGCCTTGCGCGCGTCGACCTTGGCTTGCACGATCTGATCCTGCATCTCGTCGACGCGAGCTTGATCCTCGTCCGTCAGGTTGATGTTGAGCTTGGCGATCGCCGTGACTTTGATGCCGATACTGCCGAGATCCGGGCAATCATTGACGATCGCCCGCGCGACGTCGGGGCCGCACCCGCCGACGTCCATCAACGTCATGTCCCCGTGCTTGATCATGCGGGTGAGCGTGGTCTTGAGACCCATGAACAGCGTGTCACGCACCCACTGCATGCTGCGCTCGGCGTTGCCGGCGCCCTGCCCCACGAAGCCGATCACGAAGCGCACCGGATCGAGGATGCGGAACGAATAGGTACCAAACGCGCGCGGCGTCACGCGCAGGTCGAGCTCCGGGTCGCGCATCGACCCGATCGAGTCGCCGAACGTCTGATTGAAAATGTCGCGCGTAGTTACGAAATAGATCTCGCTGATGAAGGCGTTGCCGCCCGTGAATTTGTCGACCAGCGCGTTCAAGAACGGGATGTTCTGCGTCTGCAGCGTGTGCGGCGAGCCCTGCGTGGTGAGCATACCGACGAACGTGCCGCTCTTGAAAAACAGCGCGACTTCGTCGGAGTCGACGGTGAGCTGGCTCCAGAACGGGAAGTTCTGATCCGGATGCTTGTAGACGATCTTGTCTTTCTCCGAATCAGGGCGCGCGATCATCATGCGCTGCACGCCACCTTTGACGAAGTCGATGATGCCCATGCTGTTCCTTCTACCCTCGGGAATTACGGCGAATCGCGGCTGACGCTCGACGCAAAGGTATAGACGCCGCGGGCGACGCCGGCAACCAACCTCGGATCGCTGCGACAGATCAGCCGCGGCCGCAACGCCGAAAGCGCCCTAGGCGCCCAGCGCCCGCACGGCTACGCTCGCTGCGGGATGGCCACCGACCTCGATCTTCCGTCGCTTTCTGCGGCCGCGCAGAAGGTTCTCTCGCCGGACGCGCCCGCGCCGATGAAGTTGATGGCGGCGCGCGGCGTGATCCCGGGCGCGAAGCCCGCCGAAATCGTCACGGTCATCTGCGCGCTGTGCGAGTCGCCGGATCAAAAAGTCGCGGAGACCGCGCGCGGCGCAATCGGCAAGCTGCCCCCGCCCATTTTGAACGGCGCCCTCGGCGGCGATCTACCCGCGTCCGTGATCGACGCGCTCGCGCACGCTTACCCGAATCAGCACGAGGTCGTGACGGCGCTCTTGCGCATGCCGCGCATCGGAACGGCCGCGCTCGAGCAAATGGCGAGCACGGCCGACGAGCGCGCCGGCGAGCTGATCGCGACCAACGAAGAGCTGATGCTCAAGAATCCGACGGTGATCGAGAAGCTCTATATGAACAAGCGCGTGCGCATGTCGACCGCGGACCGCTTGATCGAGCTCGCCGTGAGAAACCACCTCGAGCTGCAGATCCCAGCCTTTGCCGAGGCCGCGGCCGCCATCAAGAACGAGTTGATCTTGGAGGCCGCCGAAGAACCGAGCCCGGACGACCTGCAGTTCCAGCAAGCGAATTTGCTGGCGGAGGAGCTCGAACGCGAGCTCCACGAGGGCGAGGACACCTACGAGCTCGACCCCGAAGGCGAAGAGAAGATCAAAAAGAAGGCCAAGCCGCTGCACGCGGTGCTGGCCGAATCCACCGTCAGCCAGAAGATTCGCATCGCCACGCTCGGCAGCGCCGCGGCCCGCACGCTGCTCGTGCGCGACCCGAATCGGCTAGTCGCGGTCGCCGCCGTCAAGAGCCCGCTGATGCGCGAGCCGGAGGCGGCCATCATCAGCGCGAGCCGCGCGGTATCCGAGGACGTGTTGCGCACGATCGCGCAAAATCGCGAATTTACACGCAGCTACCAGATCAAGCTGAACCTAGTGATGAATCCGCGCTGCCCGCTCACCTTCGCGACGCGCATGATCCCGCATTTGCGCGAGTCGGAGCTGAAGACCCTCGCCAAGAGCAAGAACGTCAGCGCGGCGATCGCGACCGCCGTTCGTCAGCAGCTGTCGCGCAAGGACAGACCCTAGCTCGCAGGCTTCGAACTCACTGCCCGAGGTCAGCCGCGCGCCGGCCGTCGCTCGCACGTTCGGCTGCGCCTGGCGATTCGTGCTCGCGCGATCGACGGGAGATGTACGAGCGCTCGCCATCGCTCTCGCGATACAGATCGCGAAGGTCGTCGAGGCTCTTCACCTCGGAGTTCCGGGCGATTTGAGCGTGTCCTGCGCAGAGCAGCACGCTGCGGCCGGCGAGCGAGATCTGGATGAGTTCGCTCGCGACGCGGTCGGGTCGAATGGTTTCGCAGACTTCACAACGAGTTCCCATGCTTCGACCCTGCCCGGCGCCCACGCTGCGGGCCAAGTCTTTGGCAATGGCCCAGATCACTCGTGGCTACGCAGCTTTTTGGCCTTCGCGACGCGCAGCGCGCGCTGGTCTTCCGCTTGCTTGACCTTGTCGGGATCGACGAGGAACGGCGAGAGCCGCTCCGTGCGCTCGAACTTCGCCTTGTACGCCGCGGCCTCGAACTTCGATTTGAACGGACCGATGCGCACGCGGTACCACAGGCCCCGCTCCGGCACGTTCGCTTGCATGCGAAACGCGCGGTGCCCGCGCTTGCGCAGATCAGCCACCAGGCGATCCGCGTCCGCGGCGTCGCGATAGCTCGCCACTTGCAGCTGAAATCCACCCTCCATACCCGCGGGCGCCAGCTCCGCGCTGTCCGACACTGCGGACACGCTGGCGGCCAGGCTGGTCAACGGATCTTTCGGGTCGGTCGTGACCGGCGTCGCGCTGAGCAGCGTGCCCACGGGCAGCGGCACGACGGGCAGACGATCGGTCGGTGGCGGCGGCGCGCTCGGCACGGCCTCCTGGTTTGCCGCGAGCGAGGCCATGTCGAGCAGACGGCCGCGTTCGTCGCGAACGGCTGCAAGCGCCGTCGTCGGTTTCTCAGCGTCGCTCAGTAGCCCCGGGAAGGTCACATCGCGGCCGTCGAGCTGCTCGGCGGGCGCGCGCTCCGACTTGGCTTCGCGGACGAGCTCGGCGAGCGGATCGCGCTCGGCTTTTGCGGGCGGCCCGGCCCGCTTCGCCATCACCAGCGCGACCGTAACGAGCGCGGCCCCTCCGAGAGACGCGAGCACCAGCGCGCCGATGCGCGCTCCGCGCGACGAGCCCTCGATCTCCTGGATCTGATCCAAGTTCCTGACGTTGACCGATTCCATCCCCTCACCCGTTAGCGTGCGATGCTCGGGCTGGCCTAGTTTCCGGCTGGAATCAGCCTGCGAGCTCGAGCAGGGCTTGCGCCTTCCAGAGCGTCTCTTCGACTTCGCGGCTGGGCTCACTGTCGGCCACGATCCCGCCGCCCGCGAAGTAGTGCCCCTGCCCGTCCCGCACGGTGAGTGTGCGAATCGCCATGCCGAGCGTCAGTCTGCCGTCATGCGAGAGCGTGCCAAAGGCGCCCGTGTAAAGCCCGCGCCGCTCGGCTTCGAGCTCTGCGATCAAATCCATGGCCGACACCTTGGGCGCGCCGGTCACGCTGCCGCTCGGCAGCATGACCTCGAGCAGCGTCTGCCGGTCGACGTGGTCGCAAAGGTCACCCCCGAGCGACGCGAGCCGATGATGCACCGTCGCATGCGTCTCCACGTGCGGCGGCTCCAAGAGGCGCACCGAGCCCGGCTTGCACACGCGTCCGAGATCATTTCGCTCAACGTCCAAGATCATCGTCAACTCCGCGCGCTCTTTGGGATCTTCGGCGAGCTCCGCGCGCAAATGCGCGTCGAGCTCCGCGCTCGCGCCGCGCGGACGGGTCCCCTTGATGGGCGAGGTCACGATTTGGCGGGAAGTATCGAGATGCAAAAAGAGCTCGGGCGATGCGGCCATCACCGATAACTCGCCCCACGCGAGCGCCGCTGCGAACGCTGGCCGGCTCGTGCGTGACAGCTTGGCCAACAGCTCCCATGGCCTGCCCTCGACGCGAAAGTCGAAGCGGCGGGCCAGGTTCACCTGGTACAGGTTGCCCGCCCGGATTTCCTCGAGCGCCGCGCGGATGCGGGCCGCGTGCAGCGCGGGCGGCTCGACCCGCTCGAGCGTCAGACAAGCCGCACCCGGCTCACGCGCAATGGGACGCTCCAGCAAGCCGGCGAGCGCGGCGAGCCGCTCCGGGTGATCCCCGAGCACACGCACCCGCGATCCGATTTCTGCAACCGCGCCGTAGCGAAGCCAGCGCACCTGGTCGATGTGCGGTTTCGCGCGACCTCCACCCCAGCCGCGACGTTCCAGCTCGCGCCGCGCTTCGTAAGGCAAGAGGCCGACCCAGCGCGGCGCGCCGGCGTCCGGTCCGAGTTGCTCGTCGACACGGAGCTCCGGCTCGGGATCCAGCGTGTCGCGCTCGGCGATCGGATCGCACGCGAGGTACGCCCGCGCCCCGCCTCGAGCCCACCAGAGCGAAACATCTCGACGCTCGCGCAACCGCTCGGCCAGCATGAAAGCGTCGGACGGAGCGTCAACCGGACGAGATTCGAGCATGAATGATGCGGCCACTCGGCGTCACGATGGCGCGACTGAGCGGCGCTGTCACTTCCGCTCCCTCACATATCAGACACTCGCGGAGCGTGCCGTGGCCACGCACGCGCGCGCCCCGGCTCACGACCGAGCGCTCGGCGGAGACGCCCGGCTCGACTTCCACTCCGGGCGCAACGAAGCTTCCAAGCACGCGCTGCTCGAGCCAATCGAGATTCGCCTGCAGCAGGCTCTCAGGGTCACCCGCGTCCAGGAAACCGCCGGTCACCACCACGCTGGCGACCCGACCGCCGCGCCGGAGAGTGGGCAGCGCTACGTCCCCGATCAGACAACCGCGCTCTGGCAACACGGCCAGTACTTCTCCGCTCAATGCGAGCACGCCGACGTAGTCAGCCGAACGCGCCTCTTGCCCGAAGCGCTCACCGCGCAGGCGCACGACGGAGCCCCGTGCGTCGAGGCCGACCGTCCCGCGTCCGTCGACGCGCTCGGCAACGCACAAGCAAACTCCAGCCTCGGCCGCAGCCGCCAATGCCTCGTTCACGGGCGGCTTGACCAAGATGTCGCCGTTCCAGACGAGCACGGGCGCCTCCGTGAAACGCGAACGCGCGCCGGCGACGCCCCCTGCCGTGCCGCGGATCTCGAGCTCGTGTAAAATCTGAATTTCGATCGGTAAATCATTGATTATTCGATCAAATTGTTCTGCTCGGTGATGCACGTTGATGACCGCATCCGCGATGCCGAGCTGCGCCAGGTGCGAAGCCGCGTGACCCAGGATCGAGCGATCGCCGATCGGCGCGAGCGGCTTCGGCAGCTCGTCGGTGAGCGGGCGCAAGCGCGTGCCGAATCCAGCGCACAGAATCATCGCGCGGGTCATCGCCGCCATCGTAGCCCGCGGCGCGGCGCGTTCCCAAGCTCGCTACCGCTTGGCCGAAACTTCGCCCACGCCCGATGCCCATGGTAGTGCCCGAGGGCCCATGAGCGCTCTCTCCGACACCGCTTCGGGACTCATCGCCGCCCTGTGTTCGTTCACGATCGTGAGCGCGGCCGGCTGTGGCACCGACGCCAAGGGCATCGACGATTGCCGAAACGTCGAAGAAGCTCGCTGCGAGGCCGCGAAGAACTGCGGGCTCGGCGTGACGGACGTCGACGCGTGCCGCCGCTTTTATCGGGATCAGTGTCTTCACGGGCTGTCCGTCGATTCACCGGGCGGCCCGGTGGTCGCGTCCTGCGTCGCGGTGATTCGGGCCGCCGGCGCCTGCGCGACCTCGCCGGATACACTGCTCAGCTCCTGCCCCGCTCCCTTGGCGAGCGAGCCTGCGACCTTGACCAAGGCCTGTCAGATCGTGACCACCCCGCAGCTGGCCACCGAGTGCGCCTTCCTGGCTCCTCCACAACCCAGCGGAAGCGCGGGCAGCACAGGGACCGCTGGCGCTGCAGGAACCGCGGGCAGCGCCGGCACGGCCGGCAGCGCGGGCTCGAGTGGTGGCGGCGGCGCCTCCGGCGCGGTCGCTGAGTAGCGCGGCTCGGTCGTCGGGCCGCAGCATGCCGGAACCGAAACCGCTCATCGAAGAATCACGCCGATAGGTCGCTGCCAGTGCTAGAGAGGCCGGGCCCATGCGGTTGACCGTCCGCGCCGTGATCCTTTGCCTGGCTCCGATCCT
>DASYCR010000427.1:0-9976 GCA_036500095.1 Polyangiaceae bacterium | reverse complement strand
AAGGCGGTGCGGCTCGGCTTGCTCGACCGCAAGAAGTACGCGCCAGTCGCTGAGCGCGCCGAGCGCGGCTTGCTCACGGAGTTCGTCTCCAGCGACGAACGCGGTCGCGTGACGCTCAAGAACATCTGCAAGGTGGCGGGGCTCGGCGGGGAGCCCTATCGCGACGGATCCTACGACTACTACACGAGCACCGAGCGCTCGGACTCCGACCCCAAAGGCATCGGCGCGTTTCTACTCGCCGGCTCCGAACTGGATGGACTGAAATGACGCGAGCATTGGCAACAAGCAGCACCGTTCGACCCAGCGGCTTGTCGCGCCGCGAGTGCCTGCTCGCGTTCGGAGGCTTGGCGGCCGCCTGTGCTCCGGTCGCCAGTGGCTCACCGACCGCGGCGCAAGCTCCGAGCGCGCCGCTCAGCGCGGCGCACGCCACGTTCTTCGACGTGCGCGAGTTCGGCGCCGTGGCCGACGGCAAGACGAAGTGCACGGAGGCCGTCCGGCGCGCGATCGAGCAGGCCAGCCAAACGGGCGGCGGCACGATTCTTTTTTCCGGCGGCGACTATTTGACCGGGCGCATCTTGCTCAAGAGCAACATCGCCCTGTGCATCGACACGGGCACGCGCCTCAAGTTCAGCTCCGATTTCGACGACTACCTGCCGCGCGTGCGGATGCGCTGGGAGGGCACCGAAATCAAGAATTTTTCACCGCTGATCTACGCTGAAAAAGCCGAAAATATCGCAATATACGGGCGCGGCGTGCTCGACGGCCAAGGCGAGGCCTGGTGGCAATACATCCGCGAGCTCAAGCAAGATTTCAAGAAGACCGGCAAGTGGCGGGTCGACTCCAAGTGGCAGCGCGATTTTCTCGCCGAAAATCAACAACTCGAGACAGAGCTCCCCGACGACCCCTCGACGCTACACATGGGTTTTCTCCGTCCGCCGTTCATCCAGCCCGTCGACTGCAAGAACGTGTCGATCCGCGACGTGACGATCGTCAACTCACCGTTCTGGAACATCAACCCCGTGTACTGCGACGACGTCACGGTCGTCGGCGTCACCATCCAAAACCCGGACGACGCGCCGAACACGGACGGCATCGATCCAGACTCCTGCAAGAACGTGCACATCTCCGACTGTCACATCAGCGTCGGCGACGACTGTATCTGCATCAAATCCGGCCGCGACAAACAGGGCCGTCGCATCAACCGCCCCGCGGAGAATCACACGATCAGCAACTGCACCATGCTGCGCGGCCACGGTGGCGTGGTGATCGGCAGTGAAATGTCGGGCGGCGCCAAAAAAATCACGATTTCCAACTGTGTGTTCGACGGCACCGATCGCGGCATCCGCATCAAATCGACGCGTGGCCGCGGCGGCGTGATCGAGGACGTGCGCGTCGACAACATCGTGATGAAGAACATCCGTGAAGAGGCGATCACCCTCAACATGTTCTATACGGACGCGCCGCCCGAGCCGTTTTCGGCGCGCACGCCGGTCTTTCGCAACATTCACATCAGCGCCATCAGCGGTCAGGGCAAGCAAGCTGGGCTCCTGCTGGGGCTCGCCGAGTCGCCGCTCGAAGACGTCACGCTGCGGGACATCGATCTCCAAACCGAAATTGGCATGGTAATCCGCGACGCGCGGCGTATCGCGCTCTCCGACGTGCGCGTCGACGCCAGCAGCGGACCGGCCCTGATCGCCGAGCGGTGCGAAACGCTGACGTTGTCCGACGTCGGCACGAACACGCCGCACCCGGCGGTGCCCACGCTCAAGCTATCGAACGTGCAAGACACGTTCGTCCACGATTGCCGCGCCGCAACCAAGACCGACATTTTCCTAGAAATAGACGGGAAAGACACGCGCACGGTTCACGTCGCCGACTCGGAGCTCTCGAACGCCAAGGTCGCGCTCGCGGTCGGCAAGGACGTGCCCGCCCACGCGGTGACGCAGCGTCTGGAAGGAGGCAGGTGACGCTGCCACTGATGCGCAATGCCGCGTTGCTGTCGCTGAGCGTGACTTGTGTCGATTGCCAGCGGCCCGGCGCGTCTGCGCGTGCAGCGAGCGGCGGGGCCCCGGCGTCCGCGGTGCCCAGCGTGATCGTCAGCCGCTTCCCGGCTCCTTCGGCCGAGGGTGTCTGCGCTGACGCGCTCCTGCGGCTGAGCTTCAGTGAGCACGTGAGCGTGGGCAGCGCCGGCACGATTCGCGTGTTCGACGAGCGCACGGCGCATCCAGTGGACATTGTCGATCTCGCCACGGCGAGCTATTCCGACACGGTCGACGGTCGCACTTTTCAACAGACCCGTCCGATCTTCGCCGACGGCAACGAGCTCAGCGTGCACCTCCGATCGCACGCGCTCGCGCCGAACCATGCGTATTTCGTGACCGTCGACGCGGGCGTATTCATCGATGCCGCCGGCCGCCCCGTACCGGCGATCGTCGATCCGCGCGCCTGGCGCTTCAGCACGGGCGAGCCGTCACCGGACAAGCCCGGCGAGCTCAGTGTCTCGGCCGACGGCGACGGCGATTTTTGCACGATCCAGGGCGCGGTCGACTATTTGCCCGCGCAGAACCAAAAACCCGTGACGATTGCCATCTCGAGCGGCATCTATCATGAGATGGTCTTCGTCGACGGCAAGAGCGCGATCACGTTCCGCGGTGGCGACGCCGACCCCAAACGCACGACGATAGCCTACGCCAACAACGAGAAGCTCCAAGGCGGACGCGGCGCCAAATATCGCGCCGTCTTCTCGGTCGAGAATGCCGATCGGCTGGTGTTCGAAAACCTCACCATCCATAACCTCACCCCGCAGGGTGGCTCGCAGGCGGAAGCACTGCGCATCGATCCAGGCGACCAGATCGTGCTCAAGAACGACGTCTTTTTGAGCTTGCAAGATACGCTGCTCCTCACCGGCCGCGTGTACGCCAAGGACTGCACGGTGGCGGGCAACGTCGACTTCGTGTGGGGTAAGGGCACCGCCTATTTCGACCACTGCGCAATCCAAACCGTCGGCCGCGCCGGCTACGTAGTGCAAGCGCGCAACGACGGGGACTACGGCTACGTGTTCGTCGACTCGAAGCTCAGCGCTGACCCGGGCATCACCGGCAACCTGCTCGGCCGAGTCGAGGCCGACCGCTTTCCGCGCAGCAGCGTCGCCTACATCGACTGTCAGCTCGGACCGGACATCGACCCCGCGGGTTGGTTCATCAAAGGCTCTCAAGGGCAAAACCCCGATTCGCTCGACGTGTCGAGCATTCGCTTTTGGGAATATCACAGCGTCGACGCGAACGGGCAGCCGCTCGACGTCAGTCGCCGTCACCGCGCGTCACGTCAGATTTCAGCGTCGGAAGCCGAGCA
Source organism: Polyangiaceae bacterium (assembly GCA_036500095.1). Classification (GTDB taxonomy): domain Bacteria; phylum Myxococcota_A; class Polyangia; order Polyangiales; family Polyangiaceae; genus PMG-095. Next base: position 6,625 of record DASYCR010000427.1, on the reverse strand, counting down.
AGCGCGCGACCGCGTCACCGTGCTCGAAGGTTGGGATCCCGGTTTTTGAGGAGCAAGCAAGCATGTCCAAGATCAACGAATTTCTGAGCAAGAACCAGCTGACCATCGCCGACAACCCTTGCATTTCTCCCGACTTTTGCCTGGATTTTGCCGCGCTTCGCGGGCACGTCGAGCGCAAGGAAGGCCTCACGCCGTATCCGCTCAGCCAGTTCGAGATCGCCGCCGGCTCGCTGTCGTTGGTCGAGGACGCGCGCGGCGATCACGGCTGGCTGCTCGATTCGACGCGCCCGGCGGTGGAGGCGCTCGCGCTGCTCGACGGCGGCGTGGTGTCGACGTCAGGGCAGTTGCTCTTTCCGGCAAGCTTCGCCAATTTGCTGAAGATCAAGAATCTTGCGCAACAGCACGACGGCGCGTCCACCATCTTCCCGAGCGCGAGTGGTTCGCTCGACCATCAGAGCCTCGGCGTGGGCGCCCGTTTCACGACTCTGCACTGGCCCGCGGTCGAATGGGCAATGGCGGAGCTCCGCTTGAGCATGACCGCCAACCAAAACAGCATCCCACGCGAGCTCGTGTATGACGTGGACGCGATGCTAAACGGTACGCTCGAGGGCGTTCCCTTTCCGTTCATCGGAGCGGACGTGCCCGAGGGCCATCAAGGTCAGAGCGTGGAAGGCATGAGCCACGGCGCGGTGCTCTCCAAACTCAAGACCGGCTTTCACAAGAAAAAGCTCGCCTGGGGTTTCAACGCCGATCATCAGCCGATCGGCGGCAAGTTCGACCGGCGCGAGGCCGAGCTCGTCGCGGGTTGTTTGTTGGCGAGCTACATCACGTTCGACCTGTCACCCGAGCTATCGATCACGAAAAAGCCGAATGATCCGGCCGCCTGGTGCAAGGCGCAAATCCCCGCGAGCGTGATCGACCGCGTGCGCGAACGCGTGGCCAAAGCCAACATCTCGCTCGAAGAGCACGCGTTCGCGGATCTTTTGTGCGCGGTCTGGCCCGCGATCGTCAAGATGCAGAAGCGTGAGAGACTGTACGCGGACGCTCGCGTCAAGGCGTTCACGACGCCGCTCGGGCGCTCGTATTTCCGAGAGCTGTCGATCGACGAGCTGCCCGGACTCACCACGCCGGAGACGCTCGCGACCATGCTCGCGCTGTGCGAGGCGCTCGACATGCGCATCCACTTCGTGGCGCCGGCCTTCGGCTTCCAGAAGAACTTCCCGTTTGACGACAACGCCGAACTCGAGCGGCGCGTGTCGCGCGCCTGGAATGTGTGCCAGAGCTTCGGCGTCTCAATCGGCTTTCATTCGGGCTCCGGCAAGTCCGCCGAGAACTACCGCCTGTGCGGGCGCATCACGGGCAGCCGGCTCGAGATCAAGACCAGCGGGCGCTACACGTACGAGATGGGCTGCGCGCTGGCGAGCTCGACGAACAGCGGCGACCGCGCGCTCTGGAACGACTGGTATCACTTCACGGCCGAGCTCGCGACGAGCAGCGCCTTCAGTCAAAACGAGCAAGAGCGCACGATGGCGCGCCATTTCATCACGCACGCCCTCGAGCACGAAAAGCGGGCCACCGACGTGTTCGCCAGCTCAGAAGCGTGCCGCGCAGCGCTCGCCGCGCTCCCGCCCAGCCCCGATCACATGTTCTGGTTCGAATACAACTTCTTGTACGTGCTCGCTGCCGACGGCCGTGCCGAAAAATCCGCGCTCGGCGACCACACCCCCAAGGGCTACGCCCAGCGCGCCCGCTTCTACGCGATCAGCGACGACGGCCGCCTGCGCTACGCCCAAAACGTCGCCAAGTACCTATGCTTTCTCGCCGAAACCACCGGCCAAGCCAAGGCAGACGTCTGCCAACGCGCGCTCGAGAAGGTGTCGGGATACAAGAGTTACCAGGCCCTCGTCTCCGCCATTGGAGCTTGAAACCTCGAAGCGCGCTCTCTAAAAAACCTCGAAGCACACACTCTGAGAACCGGATCGACTTGAAAAGTCTTGGAAGAAAAGATCACGATCGGCAAGCAAAACCGGGGCCTACCACAAGAACCGGCGGAGCCGGCGCATGCGCATCCCCGTTCAGAGCAGCCGCGCGGCGCTGCACTAGGACATTCCCCAAACCAACCTTGAAAAGTCTTGGAAGAAAAGATCACGATCGGCAATTGAGACCGAGACCCCCCATGAGAGCCGGCGAAACCGGTGCATGCGCGCCCCTGGAAAGAACATTCGCGGGGCGTCACGCACGCTAGGTCGCCAAGACGACCTCAATACGCAACGACCCCCACCAATCCCGGCCAAACCTGACCCCATGCTAATCGGCGTAGACTTCACCAGCTCCGTGATCAAAGCCGGCATCGTCGAAGGCGGCGAGGTCACGCGCTCGATGACCGCTGACACGCCGGCCAACGTGGAGCCGCCCGAAGTGATCGACACCATCGCGCGCGTGGTGTTGGCGCTCGCGCCGAGGCCGGCCGCGGTGGGCATCGCCATCCCCGGCGAGGTCAATACGGACGGCCGTTGCTGGCGTCTACCCAATACGCGCGGCTTCGAAGGTGTCCGGATCGCGGAAGAAGCAGCGCGACGCATCCGCTGCCCGATCGCGGTCGAGAATCGCGCCACGGCGGCCGCGCTCGCAGAGCAACTCTACGGGCATGGCCGCGTGCAGCAGAACTTCGTGTTGATGACGCTCGACACGGGCATCGGCGGCGGGCTTGTGATCGGTCACGCGCTCTACCCGGGCTCGAACGGTTTCGGCGCTGAAATCGGCCATATTTGCGTGGATACCACGCCGGAGGCGCCGCTCTGCAGCTGCGGCCAGCGCGGCTGCGTCGAAGCGTTCGCCGGCACGCGCGGGGTGCTGCGCAAGTTTCAGGAACTCGGCGGACGAGCGAGCGATTTGGCCGCGGTCGCCAACAGCGCGCGCCGAGGCGAGTACGCGGGCCTGACGGCTTTCGAGGCCATGGGCCGCGCCATCGGTCGCTCGCTGGCCACGGTCCAGAATTTTCTCGACCTGAGCGCGGTCGTGTTTTCTGGTTCGTCCTCCGCATACTTCGACTTGCTCGAGCCGTTCGTGCGTCAAGAGCTGCGCGCGCGCACGTTCGCTCCACCACTCGCGGAAGTTCCGCTCCTCTTGAGCTCGCTCGGCGACAACGCCGCGGTGATCGGCGCCGCGCACCTGACCACGCTATGACCGCTCTATCGTTTCCCTGCGCGCACCTTGCGGGACTAGTTCCCCAACACGAGCTCGAGCAGCGCCCAGCCCTCCTCGTACCGCTCGCGAGCGACCGCAAATCCGTGCTCGGCAAACGCCGCCGCCACTTCCGCGGCGCGCTCGCTGAGAAAGCCGGAGAGCAACAGGAGCTCGCTGTGCCGAGCCACCCGCGCCAGCTCCACGCGCGCAGCAAGCAGCGCCGGCAGCTCGAGATTCGCGACCACCAGCTGTGCGCCGAGTTCTTCGTCGAACTCAGCGCACAGCTCGAAGCGAGCGCGCAGGCTCAACTGGTTGAGCTCGGCGTTCTTGCGAGCGGCGCTGATCGCCACCGGATCGACGTCCAGGCCGATGGTGGCGCGCGCTCCCGAGCGCAGGGCCACGAACGAGAGCACGCCCGTACCGGAGCCGTAGTCGCACACCTCGATCCCTTCGTGCCCCGCACAGAACTCTTCCACGGCGCGCGCGGCGAGGCGCGTCGTCACGTGAGCTCCGTCCCCGAACGCGAGCTCTGGCTCGAACCAGATGCGCTCGGCTCCCTGCGGCGCGGGGGTCTCGTCCCACGAAGGCTGGATAGTCAGGCGCGGCGTGAGCGCCACCGGGCCGAGGTGCCGCGTCCAGTCCGTTTCCCAACGCGACGCTTCGTCCACGTCCACGGACAGCGTCACGCGCCGCGCGAGGGCCGCGAGCTCGAGCGCGGCACGCATCCGCTCGCGGAGTTGCTCGACCTCCTCGCGCGCCGCGGCGTAGACCACGAGCCGACTCGGGCGAGCGAGCTCTTCGACGGCGCCCGCGCCTGCCGCGAACAGCGCGCGGCTCAGCCGCGGGAACAGGCGCTTATGCGCAGATACGACCAGCCGAGCGAGCATGCCCGGTATCTTTCACCAAAATCGGTAACAGCAAAGGATGCATCATCATGGCCTATAGCGGATTGAGTTTGGAGGGGCGTGTCGCGGTCGTCGTCGGCGGGACGTCGGGCATCGGGCGCGTGCTTTCCGTCGGCTTGGCCCAGGCTGGCGCGGACGTGGTGGCCACCTCCCGCCGCCAGGAGCAAGTGGAAGAGACGGCCAAGCAGATCGAGGCACTCGGCAAGCGCACCGTGCGCGCCACCTCCGACGTCACGGAGCGCGCCTCGCTCGAAGCTCTGCTCGGCCGCACGCTCGACAAGCTCGGCAAGGTCGACATTCTGATCAACTGCGCCGGTCGCATCCAGCGCGTGCCCACCCTGGAGCTCGACGAGAAGCTGTGGGACGACATCATCGCGACCAACCTGACCGGGACGCTGCGCGCCTGCCAGATCTTCGGCAAGCACATGATCGAGCGCAGCTACGGGCGCATCATCAATATCGGCTCGCTCACCACCTTCGTCGCTTTCCACGAGGTCTCGGCCTACGCGGCCAGCAAAGCGGGCGTCGGCGGCCTGACCAAGCAGCTCGCGATCGAGTGGGGCCCGCGCGGCGTGATCGTCAACTGCATCGCCCCGGGCGTGTTTCGCACGCCGCTCAACCAGAACCTGCTCGACGGCACCGAGCGCGGCAAGGAGCTCCTCCTGCGCACCCCGCTCCGCCGCTTCGGCAAGCTTGAAGAGCTGGTCGGCGCCGCCGTGTTCCTTGCGTCCGAGTCGGCGAGCTTCGTCAACGGCCAGGTGCTCGCCGTCGACGGCGGCTTCCTCGCCAGCGGCGTGAATCAGTAGCGCTCGCTCCAAACCACAAAATGACTACGGCCCACCTCGGCGAATGCCGGAGTGGGCCGTAGTGCTTTGTCGCGGTCGAGGTGTTGCTACTCGCCCTGACCGCCGGTGATGGCCGACGTATAAGTGGCGGTCGCCGTCACCGCCGGTTTGTCGATGCAGAACTGGCGACGATCTGCGTTGGCGCCCGCTCCGCCAAGTAGCGGGCTGCACTGGTTGTCATCTACACAACCAGCAATGCTGCAGAACCCGTCGATACAGAGCCTCCCAGTCACTGGAGCGCCGACCCGACCACCCGAACCCGAGCAGTCGTAGTCCGTGGCGCAGGGCTGCTTGCAATTGCCGGTGGTCGTGTCGCACGTCGCCAGCACGTCATTGAGCTGGGTCGTGCATTGGAGGTCGGTCGTGCAGCCCGGCGCCGGTACACACAGCGAGGTCGTCGCCGTGTCGCACACGAAGCCACTCCTGCAATCGACATCCTGAGCACACTTGCGGTAGCACGCGCCGGTCGCGACGACACACGCACACTCGCCGTCGGTGCACATGTCGGTGGGCACGTCGGTTACCGGCGTCTGCGCGCAATCGTCATCAACCTTGCAACCCGTAGCGGTCGTGGCCGGGGCGCACTTGCCACTGGTGGCGTCGCACGTGTTGAACAGAGGCTGATCGGTACGGCTCACCGTGGCGCAGCCCTGCTTGGTCAAACCGCCTGCACCCTTACACGAGGCCGCGTAAGAGCACTTGCCCGCGGTGCAATCCCAGGTGTTCGTCGCGCACTTGCAGTACGTGCTCTGAATGAAGCACAAGTGCTGCGAAGTGACGTCGGTCGTCGTGGCGCACGTCGAGGTGCCGATCGCAGTCTTGATCTTGTCGGCCAGATCCGCGCACGAATTGATCACTTCAGCTGCCTCGATCGTGTACGGCAGCTCACAGCAGTCCGTGGCCACCGAACACTCGCCGCAGACCTTGCCATTGCCAGCCGGCGTGGCCGGGAACTTGGCGACATCACAAACTGACGAAGAGTTCAGGCGCGGGAGGCAGGTGAGCCCCATCGAACAATCTGCCGAGATCAAGCACGACTCGCCGCGCTGGCCGAGCTGCACGGGCGAACCCGCGTCGGTGTCGGGCATCGCCGCGCAGCGGTTGTTGTAACAGCCGAGGTCGGACTGGCAGTCCGAGTGCGCCTGGCAAGACTCGCCTGTAGCGCCACGCGGCGTGGGAGGCGGGCCGCCGCCGTCAGTCATGGTCGGACTGGCCGCGCACGTGTTGGAGAAGCAGACGAGCGGGGGCGCGCAGTCAGCCGAGCTGTTGCACGACTCGCCGTCCTTGCCCAGAGCGCCTGACGGCGCCGCTTCCGGCTTCTTGTCGCTGTCCCCGCAACCTGCGAGTAGCGATGAGCCGATCGCGGCAGCACCAAGCAAAGATAGTAGTATTGACTTTGACATCTTCTCCTCCACGTATTGGTTTCGGACGTTAACTCTGATTTTTGGCGGCCGTCAAACGAACCACGGCCGGCAAGACACGACGATTGCTGGTAAAAATGCGTGATTGTCGCATTCAGTGAACGGGGGCCGGCGCAGGGGCTGGTGCGGGATACGGCGCAGGTGCGGGCGCGGGTGCCGGATACGCGGGTGCCGCCATCGGTGGCGGCGGGGCGGCGCCGACAGGGCAACCCGACGGGGGCACGCCCGGCTGAGCCGGACACTGATCCTGGCTATCGAGCACGCCGTC